>VGIE01000041.1 GCA_016867955.1 Betaproteobacteria bacterium | reverse complement strand
GATGGTGAGCCCATCGACGGCGTATATGCAGCGGGCAACTGCGCGGCCTCGCCGGCGGGCCAGGCCTACTGGGGTGCCGGCGGCACGGTGGGTGTGGCCATGACTTTCGGCTGGATCGCCGGCCGCGAGGCGGCCAGGCGCGCGCGTCGCGGTGGCGTGACGCCGGCCACCTAGAATCCCGCGCTTGGAGCCGCTCACCGCGGCCGCGCGTCATGGAGCACGTGTTTTAATACCCGCGCCGCATGGCAGAACACGCAATCGATCCGAAAAGGGGCAATGCATGAGCAACATGGACAATGCCGGCTGGGGCACGGAGTGGACCCGCGTGGTCGACGTGGTGGTGGTCGGTGGCGGCGTGGCCGGGCTGACGGCGGCGGTGACTGCGGCGCTCAGGGGCGCGAGCGTGCTGGTGCTGGAGCGGGGACCGCTGCCCGGCGGCACCACGGCCAAGTCGGGGGGCGTGGCGTGGATCCCCAACAACAAGTTCATGCGCGCGCGCGGCCTGGTGGACAAGCGCGAGGACGCGCTGCGCTACATGGCGAAGTCGGCCTACCCGACGCTGTAC
Organism: Betaproteobacteria bacterium; assembly: GCA_016867955.1. GTDB lineage: Bacteria > Pseudomonadota > Gammaproteobacteria > Burkholderiales > SG8-39 > CAIYPG01. Next base: position 9,936 of record VGIE01000041.1, on the reverse strand, counting down.
AACGCCGCACACCCGACGTTCGGTCTCCCGGAGGACAAGTACCGCCTCATCGCGGCGTTCTATGACAACGGCCACGTGGCGATTGACGAGCTCACCGTCGCCGGCATCCTGGCGCTGAAGGAGATCTTCTACCCCGATTACTACGCCGACATGCCCGAGGACACTGCGCCCGAGGGCCGCGCGCTGGTGCCCGAGACCTGGGAGGGATTCCGTCGCGGCATCGACAAGCTGGAGGGCCAGATTCTCATCGACCAGCTCATCGCCGGCTGCGGGAAGCTGGGCGTGGACGTGCAATGCAGCAGCCGCGTGCTCAACCCGCTGAAGGATGAGAGTGGGGAAGTGGTCGGCCTGGAAGTGCGTGTCGGCCACCGGGCCGAGTATATCGGCGCGCGCCAGGGCGTCGTGTTCGCCACCGGCGGATTCCTGCACAACCCGCGCATGGCGCTCGAATACCTGCGCGGGCCGGTGATGGGCGGCGCTGCGGCCGAGGGCAGCACCGGCGACTTCGTCGACATCGGCACCGGGCTGGGGGCGACGCTGGGCAACATGACCCACGCGTGGTGGTCGCAGCTGGTGGTGGAACTGGCCATCCGCAACCGCTCCACGCTGCGTGACGTCTACTCGCCCTACGGCGACAGCATGATGATGGTGAATCGCTACGGCCGGCGCGCCATGAACGAGAAGGCCACCTACAACGAGCGCGGCCAGGTCCACTACCACTGGGACGCCGGCCGCCGCGAATACCCCAACTACCTGATGTTCTGGCTGTTCGACGACGCGCTCATCCACAACCCGCAGGCCTCGCGCTTCCGCTTCCCGATCCCGCAGCCGGGCGAGAACCTGGACTACGTGATCACTGCGCGCACCTTGTCGGCGCTGGGCCGCGCCATCCGTGAACGCCTGGAGAAGATCGCCCCGCATACCGGCGGTGTGACGCTGGCGCCGGAATTCGAGGCCAACCTCGAGGCCACGCTGGCGCGCTTCAATGCCATGGCGGCGGAAGGCAAGGACCTCGACTTCGCGCGCGGCGAGACGCCCATCGAGAAGGCCTGGGCGCAGGCGCCGCGCGAGGGCGCCGTCACCGGTGCCATGTACCCGTTCGCGCGCAGCGGCCCCTATCACTGCATCATCCTCGGGCCGGCGGCGCTGGACACCAAGGGCGGACCGGTCACCGACGAGTGCGCGCGCGTGCTGCACATATCCGGCGCGCCGATCCCCGGCATCTTCGCCGCCGGGAACTGCGTCGCCTCGCCCGCCGGGCAGGCCTACTGGGGCGCCGGCGGCACCATCGGCGTGGCGCTGACCTACGGGTTCATCGCTGGTGGAGAGGTGGTGAAACGGGAGCGGCGTCAGGGCGTGGTGCTAGCGGGACAATAACGAACCGGTGCCAGCGAACGCGGGCACAACCAGAATCGATGGCCGCAGGAGCGGACTAGGACCGCCTGAAGGAAAGCAGTTCCTGGCGTTCCGCCAGCACGACCCGCTTTCCGTCGGTGATCGTTTCCTCGACGGCGATTCCGCGGCGCACCTGGTCCGGAGCGACCCAGCGCTTCACGCGGACTTGCGTGGTTCGTGTCTTGAACACCGTGGCGCCGATGTACTCGATGCGGAATGCGTCGAAAGTGCCAGCGGGCACCGTGATCTTCTCGCGGGCGACGATTCTCGCGTCGATGTCGGTGACGCCCTCGTCATCCCCGGCGCGCGTGCTAGAAGTGAATCGCGAGTGCCAGTGTCGGCCCATGGCGTATTCGGTCGGGAACTGCTGCCGCGGCGAGTAGCGCGGCCCGTCGGATACGCGCAGCGAGTTGCCAAGGAGGTCGGTGACCAGCCCGTTGCCGAAGATGACTTCGTCGTCCGTTATGCGTTCGACGGTGGCGTTGCGCTGCGGCATCTCCGCCCCGGTGCGCAGGTCGGTGACGCGGTACACGTAGGAGTCGCCGATCCGGTAGGCGGTGTTCGCGCTCACCGTACCCTTGCTGAACGGGTTGCCTTCGGCGGATGCGATGGTGATCTTCTTCTCGCCCTGTCGCGCCAGCGCACGATCGAGCTGCAGCTGCGCCAGTTCGCTGAACCGCCCGCCGGGATAGCGTCGAAGGTAGCGCTCGAACGGACCCGGCGCCTTGTCGGCACGAATCTTTTCCCACTGGGCGAGCTCATCACGGAACTCGCGCTCCTTTTCTTCCTCGGTCAGGCTGCGCAGCCGTTCCGGCGGCATGAACCAGAAGTCCTCTTCCAGCGACGTGCTCTCCCCAGGGATCTGCGCGCCCCCCGACTTCAGCCGCAAGCCCAGGCGAACCCGCTTGAAGACATCCTCGACCTTGGCCTCCGGAACCTGCATTTCGCGCAGCAGGTGCTCGGTATACAGGCCGTTGGTGCCTTCGCCGTCACTGGCGACATTGCCGGGTGACGTGGCATAGGCGAGCAGGGTGCTGGGCGGCGCGTCCATCTGGCTGAGGCCCTTGGCGCGCGAACGGAAGTCCTTCGCGAACGGGTTCTCGCGACAGGCGTCGAGGATGATGAGGTTCATCGGGTTGGCGGCCTTCTTCAGGCCCTTGACCAGTCCATCGACATCCACGCCCTGGGTCCTGAGGTCTTCGGGCTTGTCGATGGCGGCATCCACGGGCAGGAGGTAGTTGCGCCAGGCCAGCTGCAGCCCGTGTCCGGCGAAGTAGAACATCGCCACGCCCTGGCTCGCGGCCACGGTCTGGATGAAGTTGCGAATCGTCGTCTGCATACGGCGCCGATCGGCGTCGATCGCGACGCTGACGCTGAATTTCAGCGCCCGCAGCGCCTCGCCCATGGCGCGCGCGTCGTTCAGCGCGTTCTTCAGCGCCGGCGCCTCCTTGTAGCCGCCGTTGCCGATGACCAGCGCCAGCTTGGGCGCGCGAATCAGGTTGGACGCGCCATCCGACTGTGCGCGAACCAGCACCCAGGGCAGTGGCAGGAACAGTGATGTTGCACCCATTCCGGCTTGCAGCAGGCGGCGGCGGATCATCATTTCCATGCGCTCCCCGGGTCACGTGACGGGAGCAGATCATCACCCCATTGCCGCGGATTGGCAACGTCGCTGCCGCGGAAGTTGAAACGACAAGGGCCAGGGCGTGCCGCTTCCCCCTGGTCCTTGCCGGGTGCCGGACCCCAGCGGGCCGCGAGCCTACTTGCCCTGCAGCGTGCCGAGTTCGGCCAGGATGTCCGGCGCCTGCGGCAGCACGCCGGCCGGGTAGGTGTGCTGCGCGCGCAGCACGCCCTGCGGGTCGATGATGCTGACCGAGCGGTTCGGATAGCCGCCCTCCGCGTTGTAGATGCCGAGGCTTTGCGACACCTTGCCGTGGGGATGGAAGTCCGACAGCAGCGGGTGCCCGATGCCGCCCATGCTCATGGCCCAGGTCCGCAGCGCGGGCCAGGGGTCGCAGGACAGGCCCAGCACCTGGGCGTTCTTCTCTTCGAATTGCTTCAACGCACGGTTGAAGGACGAGGTCTGGTTGGTTCAGCCGCCGGTGAAGGCGAGCGGGTAGGCCGAGATGACCACCCATTTGCCGGCGTACTGGCCGAGCGAAACGTCGCTGGCGTCGTTGGCCTTGAGCTTGAAATCGGGAATCTTGCTGCCGATGGCTGCCATGCTGTTCTCCTTGTCGTGATGTGCGGCACCACTAGGATACAGCGCTGCGTCCCGGTACGCAGGGCCCCCGGCGGACATCAGCCCCCCAGCATCCCCCGCTTGAGCGCGGCGTCGGCGGGCCTGTCGCCCAGCCAGATGCGCAGCAGCGCGCGCTGGAAATCCTCGCCCGGGACGGGCCTGCCCTGCGGCTGCCCGTTGACCAGGACCTGCACACCGGTCTCCGGGAGGTAGTCGAGCAGGATGACGTCGCCTTTCCTGACCGTCTTGATGGCGTTCATGATGTCGAGGAGGCCGTCGACGCGCGCCTTGAGCGCCGCCTGCTCGGCCGGCGTGCTGTTGTTGCGGATGCCCTCGGACAGCGATTCGGTGAACTGCTGGGCGGTGAGTTCGCGCAGGATATGGATGGCCACACGCTTGGGGCCGGCGAGCGCCACGGCATCGGCGGCAGCAGTCTTCTTTTCCGTGAGGTAGAGCCCGCCCACGTACACGTCGAACACCATGCGCGTGCGCAGTCCGATGCCGTTGAGCACCAGCTCGGGCCCGGCGCCGCTCAGGCGCGCACGGTCCTCGAGTTTCACGCCGGCGAGTTCGGCCGCGGCGGCATGACCAGCCGACAGCGCGGCGGCGCAGGCGAGAGCGACAGCAATCCGTCCGGGTGCATTCATGGCCGAGCGTCCTCCAGGATGAAATCCGATGCCCGCTCGCCGATCATGATGGCGGGCGCCGCCGTGTCAGCCGACACCAGCGTGGGCATGATGGAGTTATCCACCACGCGCAGTTTCCCCACGCCGCGCACGCGGCAGCGCGAATCGAGCACGGCACGCTCGTCGGTGCCCATGCGGCAGGTGCCGACGATGTGGTGCGCAGTGCCGCGCACTTCGCCGGTGAAGTTCTTCAGTTCCTCATCGGTCGAGGTGTCGGGATAGGCGTCGAGCTCGTCGCCGATGTAATTGCCCAGGGCCGCCTGCTGCATGATCTGGCGCACCTTGGCCATGCCCTTCATCACCGTCTGGCGGTCGAGCTCGGTGGACATGAAGTTGAACTGCACCCTGGCATCCTCCACCAGGTTCGGGCCGCCGAGCTCCACGAAGCCGCGGCTCTCCGGGCGCAGCTGGCACACCGTGGCCATGACCGCCGAATGCGGCAGCAGCATCGGCTTGACGCGATCGGTGCCGAACAGGAAGAAGTGGATGTGCACGTCCGGGCGGTCGGGCGAGAGGTCGGTCTTCACCAGCGCGCCTGCCGGCACCGGGCCCATGGCCATGAAGCCGCGGCGCATCAGCACGTAGCGCGCCAGCAGGCCGAAGCGCCCCAGCGGCGAGGCCATCTGGTCGTTCAGCGTCACCGGCCGCTTGCAGCGGTAGCTGATCCAGGGGTTGAAGTGGTTCTGCAGGTTGCGGCCCACATCCGGCGAGTCGTGCACCACGGCGATGCCGTGCTTCTGCAACAGCGCGCCCGGCCCGACGCCGGACTTCTGCAGCAGCAGCGGCGAAGCGAAGGCGCCGCCGGAGAGGATGACCTCGCGCTTTGCTTTTGCAGTCTGTTTCCGGCCCTCGTGGATGAATTCGACGCCATCGGCCTCCTTGCCGGCAAAGGTCACGCGCTCGACCGTTGCGTTGGTCATCACCGTCAGGTTCGTGCGGTGCTTCACCGGGTGGATGTAGGCCATGGCCGCCGAGCAGCGGCGGCCGTTGCGGGCCATGGTCTGGTAGTAGCCGGCGCCCTCCTGCGTCGAGCCGTTGAAATCCGGGTTGGCCGGGATGCCGGCCTGGGTGGCGGCGGCGATGAAGGCGTCGATGAGTTCGTGCCGGTTGGGGCAGTCCGAGACATGCAGCGGCCCGCCCACCGCATGGTACTCGCCGGCGGCGCGCGAGCACTGGTTCTCGGCGCGCAGGTAGGCCTTCAGCACGTTCTGGTAGTCCCAGCCGGTGCAGCCGAGCTTCGCCCAGTGCTCGTAGTCCTCGCGCTGGCCGCGCAGGTAGATCATGCCGTTGACGGCGCTCGAACCGCCGATCACCTTGCCCTGGTAGAACGGGCCGCTGCGGTTCTGCAGCTGGTGTTCGGGCTGCATGCGGTAGATGAAGTTGTACTCCGGCTTGCCGAACACCTTGGCGTAGCCGATGGGGATGTGCAGCCAGCGGTTGGCGTCGTCGCCGCCGGCCTCCAGCACCAGCACGCGGTGGGCGGGGTTGGCCGACAGGCGGTTGGCGAGCGCACAGCCCGCGGTGCCTCCGCCGGCAATGATATAATCAAATTCATGTATGCTGTTCATTATTGTTAGGCCTTAACGGATTGATTATTATCATGCGGTTCAATTGGCCGGCAGCCGGAGGCAGTGCTTCCTGCGGCGTATTGTCGTCGCATGTCGCAGCTACTTCTTGGTGTCCTTCGGCCGGCCGGACACCGCGCCTTCGCGGAAGTTGCTGGCCATTTCGTTCCACGGCAGGAAGTAGCGCGTACTGAGGGTGCGCGTGCGGATGCGCCACACGCCGTTCTCACGGGCGTACTGGTCGTCGTAGCGCAGCGCGGCCAGCACGCAGGTGGCGTCGATGGCGTGCTCGGCATGGCCGGTGACGATGCCGGTGGCGGTGTTCGCCGCGAGGTCTATCGAGGTGATCACGTGCGAATGCAGGTAGTGGTAGGTGAATTCGTAGTTGGCGATGCGGCGCTGCCAGAATTCCAGCAGGCCGGCACGGCCGCTGGCCTTCATGTGGGCGAAGGCGAAAGTGCCGTCGGCCGTGAACAGGTCGGCCAGGCTGTCGTAGGTGCGCGCATCAACGCGCAGGAAGTAGTTGGCGACGAGGTCGTTCAGCGCATGGCGCGCCTCGATGCGGTCGATCCGGGTCGCGAGGGTGTTGTCGTTGCCGCCGGTGCTCATGCCTTCCTCCTTGGAGTACCTAACATAATCTCGAGCGCGCAGTTTCGTCACTGGGTCACTTTAAGCTCCCCTGCTTCGTGGCGCCTGACGGTAACGCTGTTGGGTGCGCTCATGTCTGGCCGGCGCCATCGGGGGGGTGTCGCCCGGACGGGACGTCCGGGGCGCATATATACCATGGGTGAGGCGGCGGCTTCCTATTGTCGGAAGTCAGGTGCCTCGGCGCTGGCGGTCTCGACGCGGTTGCGACCGCCTCGTTTGGCGCGGTACAAGGCGCGCTCGGCTGCGCCGATCAGCGCATCGACGCCGGTGATGTGATTCACGAGTTCCGCGACGCCGATGCTGACGGTCAAGGGAATGGTGAGCTTTCCGTCCCGGTAAGGTCGTGACTCGATGCGCTGGCGCAGGCGTTCCATGCTGTTCGCCGCGTCGGCGGTGCCGGTCACCGGCATGAGGATGAGAAACTCCTCGCCACCGAACCGGCTGCAGAAATCGTGTTTCCGGGACTCGCCCACCAGCAGCGTGGACAGGTGCCTCAGCACGGCATCTCCTACGGAATGCCCATGGGCGTCATTCACGCTATTGAAGTGGTCGATGTCCAGAAGGGCAGCTGAAAGCGGCTGGCGGTGGAGCTCCGCGCGCGACACTTCGCGCTCGCACGATTCCATGATGGCGCGATGGTTGAGAAGGCCCGTCAGGGCGTCTTGCGAAATCAGTCCAGCCAGCTTCGCGTTGAGCAGGCTGACCTCCATCCACATCATCGCCACCGTCAGCGCAACGAACAGGACCACGCCGATGAGGGCGGCGACCGGCGCCAGCGTGTCATATTGGAAGTGTTCGTCCGCGTGCGCCGGCGCGGCAAGTGTCCCCGCCATACGCGCAACGAACAGGATCGACACGCACCAGATCAGGCCGATGAACAGCTTGCGCGATGCGCGATTGATCTGCGTCGGCATGTTGACGGACATTGCCGCCGCCCACCCGGTCATCAGGGCCAGGGTACCGGAGAACACGACGACCCGCGCGCGCGCGCTGGGCTCGACAAAAGTGAACCACAGCAGCAGCAGGCTGGCCGCGGCAACGCAGGCCCATAGCGGCGACTTCCATTCGGGGCGAGGATCTGGACGGAGGCGGCGAATGGCCCGGTGAACGGTCGGTATCGATGACAGCATGAGGATTTCGCCGGTGACGGACAGCAGGGTCGGCGCGCGCCCATCAATTTGCAGCATCGCCAACCCGAATCCAAGCAGAAGGATTCCGACCCCCCAGCCGTCGGCGGCCCGGGTGCCCGGTTCCAGGCGCGAGAATGTCATCGACAGCAGTCCCAGCGCGAGCAGGATGGCAATCAGGATGTCGGTGGGGCTTGGCGAAAAGGTCAGCATCGGTTCATCGCCCGGGTCTCTCGCGGCAGTGCTGGGAATGCCGGCGATGCTACACGAAGGCGCGCGTGTGCATCGGCATCCGGCGAGCGCGATGGGCCGCGCGGAATCGCGGCGGAGTCCTCCCGAGGGGGACCTCAGCCTTGTCGCGGAGCCGGCGCCCGGGCGGTTTTGCTCCTCACGGGCAAAACGCGTCGGGCGAAGTTCGGGATGCCCCGCGCCGTGGCACATCCCGGTCAGGATGGCGTTGGGGCTGAACGCCTGCATCGCGTGCCGTTCAGGCGCCCGCCTGTTCCGGGCGCGGCTCGCGCAGTTGCCGGTGTATCAGGACGGCGAGGGCTGCGCAGACCAGCGCAATGACGGCAAAGCCCCAGGCCATGGAGGTCGCGACAAAGGCGGCGGCTGCCAAGGGTCCCAGCGCGATGGAAATCGCCTGCGCGCTGCCGCCGAGTCCGAACGCGGTGCCGCGGCGCCCCGCCGGCGTGTTGAAGGCGATCAGCATGTTGCTGGTGGGGATCATTGCGGCTTGAGTCAGGCTGATCAGCGCGAAGACTGCGACGAATGGCGCCGAGGCATGCATGGTTCCCAGCCCGAGGAAGGCCAGTCCGGTGATAACGGTGCAGACCACCATGGCGATGCGCAGCCGGCCGATGCGGAAATAGCGTCCCGACACGATGAAGACGCCCGCGGCGCTGGCCAGCCCGCCCAGCATGAAGGCGATGCCGGTAATGCCCGGTACATCCTGGCCCTCGATGGCACGCAGGGCGATCGGCGTGATAATGCGCAGCACCTGGGCGAGGGCGACCAGCATGCCGAAGATGAATACCGCCAGCCACAGCTGGCTGCTGGGTCGGAAGGGTTCCAGCACCGGTCGCGCGGTGGGGGCGGGCGTGCTCGGCGCGCCCGGGCCGTGCGCGTGTGCGCGCGCGATCCGGTCCGAAGGCAGCGCGCGGTAGATCCACAGCAAGATGGCCGCACTGAGCCCCGCAGCGATCAGGATGGTAGAGCGGTAGGTGAATGCGACCGCCAGCGCCGCGCCCAGCGCCGGCCCGGCCGACTGCCCGAGGTAGCGCAGCGCCGTGAACAGGCCGAGGCTCTTCTTGAAGTGGGAGTCGGGAACGCTGACGCTGAGCATGGCCACGGCCGGCCCGTCATAGCCGGAGAACAGGCCGTGCAAACCGAGCGCGAAGACCACCTGCCAGGGTTCGGTGATGAAGCCGAAAAGCACGGCGGTCACGACCAGGAAGAACAGGGCGCGCATGTACATCAGCTTGCGGCCGTAGCGGTCCGACATCACGCCCCACAGGGTGCCGGACAGCACTCGGCAGACGCCCTGCGCCGTGGAAGCGGCGGCCAGCCAGTATAACGCCTCCGCAGGTGTCGTCCGGCCTACCTCGATCAGGAACAGCGGGATGAACCACCACCACATGTTGCAGGCGGCATCGAACAGGCAGTTGCCGACGGCCAGCGTGATGGCGGCACGCGGGTAGCCCCAGCGCATCGGCGGGTCAGGCGCGGTGGTGGAAGGTGGCGGCACTGCGTGAGCATAGCGGAAGGGCTGCCCGCATGGCCGGCATGCACGACCGCATTGCGATGTGGAATGCAGGGCTATCCCGGCCCCGCCGGGATTGGGGGGCCGATTACTGTAAAATCGCGTGCGTAGATCCGCAGGCGCAATCTCAAATCCCCGGAGAAGTCATGCCCAACCAGATTCCGCTGGTGAGTTACCTCATCCTCGGCGACGATCCCCACCTGATCGCCCACGAATGCGTCAGCTGCAAGGCGCGGTATTTCGACCGCCGCAACGGCTGCGCCAAGTGCTTCGGCACGGAGTTCAGGGACGTGCGCCTGCCCAAGGAAGGCAAGGTGCGGGCATTCAGCATCGTCCATGCCGCCGCCCCCGGCATCAAGGTGCCGTTCGTGGCCTCGGTGATCGAGTGCGGCGAGACTCGCGTGTCGGCCAACATCATCAACGTCGAACCCAAGCCGGAAAACATCAAGCTGGGCATGAAGGTCAGGCTCGCCACCTATCTGCTGGGCAAGGACGCGGCCGGCACCGAGGC
>VGIE01000040.1 GCA_016867955.1 Betaproteobacteria bacterium | reverse complement strand
CCTTACTTCAGGGCGCCCAACGGCAATTCTGCTAGGTGCTCCAAGAACTGACCGGCGTGAAAAAACTGGTCCAGATTCAGTGAGAGAAAATGCCGATTTTCTCTCACTGAATCTGGACCAGTTTTTTCACGCCGGTCACTTGACGACGTCGTACTCCTGCGGCCTCGCGTCGTAGTCGGCGGCGAGTCGAGCGTTGTGTGGGCAAGCGACTTCCCGCACTTTGACTGCAGTTTGCCCGGCTTGGTGGCCGAGGCTCTGGAACGCACCGACCTGCGCCCCGACCGGATGAATCGGCTGATGGCTAGAAATGCCGTGGAATTCTTCAACCTTCAGGATTTGGTAGAGGAGGTCGGTTATGCATCGCTGGTTTCGAGGTGACTCGCGAAAGTGACTTCTTCGATTGGGGTGGTGATCCCGGGCCGAACAGATCCGCCTGTATGGATGCAGAGAAAGCTGTTCTTGCGCTCCTTTTATTGATTCCCGAAGCATGCTGGTGACCGCGTACGACGGTCGAAGCAATGAACGACCGCTCCAGATCGGCATCCGCGCCAAAGGCTTTGCTTACCCGTGCCAGACGCCCGCCTTGCTCGAACGCGCAAAGCGCCTGTATGTTGTGTGTCAATCGACTTAGAGTGCCTGACAATGCGAGGGGAAACATCCCCTCGCGCTCCCCTAAGTCAGGGCGCCTAACGGCAAGTCTGTTAGGCGCTCTTATTGTGACTTTCGAACCATCCCGATCTCCTATCCTTTGAAGTTCAGGACACCAGCACATTTCAGTGGCTTTTGGCAGTCCCAAGGGCCGGCAAGAAGGCCGACCCTTTCGCACCCTAGAATGGGGGCCTTGGTCGCGCATCGATCAAGCCGCCGAGACAATCCGCAAGGGAGTACGCATGAAGTTTTCTGCAGTCTTTCCCGTCAACGCCTTCGCCAACGACGCCGTCGCCATCCGTGACTGGGCGCAGGCCGCCGAGGGCCTCGGCTATTCGCGCATCGTCGGCTTCGACCATGTGGTGGGCGCGGTGCACGAAAACCGCGAGCCGCCGCTGACCGGCCCCTACACCGAACACGACGTCTTCCATGAACCGCTGACGCTGTTCGCCTTCCTCGCCGGCGTCACGAAGACCATCGACTTCCTCACCGGCATGATCATCCTGCCGCAGCGCCAGACCGTGCTCGTCGCCAAGCAGGCGGCGCAGATCGACATCGTCTCGCAGGGCCGGCTCAATCTCGGCGTGGCACTAGGCTGGAACTACGTCGAGTACGAGGCGCTCGGCGTGCCGTACCGGAACCGCGGCCCGCGCATCGACGAGCAGATCCCGCTGCTGCGCCGGCTGTGGTCGGAACCGGTCATCGACTTCACCGGCACCTATCACCGCATCGACCGCGCCGGCATCGCGCCGCGCCCGTCGCGCCGCATCCCGATCTGGACAGGCGGCTTCACCGAGCCGGCGGTGCGGCGCGCCGTGAAGTTCGCCGACGGCTTCCTGTTCGCCTCGGCCTCGGCCGAGAGCCTGCAGCTGGCCGGGCGCCTCAGGCAGGCGCTGGCCGAACAGGGCCGCGACCCCGCCGCGTTCGGGCTGCAGACCATCGTCGGCTACACGCGCGGGCCGGCGGCCTGGCGCGAGGAATTCGAGGCCTGGAAGAAGGCAGGCGCAGACCACTTCACCCTGCGCGCGCACGGCCAGGGGCTCTCGAAGGCCACCGGCCTGCAATCGCCCGAGGCCATCGACGAACACATCAAGGCGCTGGAGACGTTCATCCGGGAACTGCAGTAGCCTGTCGGCTTTCGCACACCGGAGGCAGTCATGGCCGCGCCACACCTGTTCCAGACCACACTCGCCGGCTCCCTGCCCAAGCCGGGCTGGCTGGCTGAGACCGACAAGCTGTGGCCGCAATGGCGGCAGGCAGGCGAGGCGCTCGTCGCGGCCAAGCAGGACGCCTCGCTGCTCTGGCTGAAGCTGCAGGAAGACGCCGGCATCGACATCGTCACCGAGGGCGAGCAGTCGCGCCGGCATTTCGTGCACGGCTTCCTCGAGGCGGTGGAAGGCATCGACTTCGCCAACAAGGTGAAGATGGGCATCCGCAACAACCGCTACGACGCCATGGTGCCGCAGGTCACCGGCCCGCTCCGGTTGAAAGGCCGGGTGCACGCCATGGAAGCGCGCTTCGCCCGCGCGCACACCGCGCACAAGCTCAAGTTCACCCTGCCCGGCCCCATGACCATCGTCGACACCGTGGCCGACCGCCACTACGGCGACAAGGTCAAGATGGCGATGGCCTTCGCCGAGCTCATCAACGCCGAGGCGCGCGCGCTCGAGGCCGACGGCGTCGACGTGATCCAGATCGACGAGCCGGCCTTCAATGTCTACACCGACGACGTCGTCGACTGGGGCATCGAGGCGCTGCATCGCGCCATCGACGGGCTCACCTGCACCACCGCCTGCCATATCTGCTACGGCTACGGCATCCAGGCCAACCTCGACTGGAAGAAGACGCTGGGCAGCGAATGGCGGCAATACGAGACCATCTTCCCCGCCATCGCGAAGAGCCGCGTCCGGCAGGTGTCGCTGGAATGCGCGCACTCGAAGGTGCCGCTGTCGCTGATCGGCCTGCTCGAGGGCAAGGACGTGCTGGTCGGCGTCATCGACGTGGCCAGCAACGTGGTCGAGACGCCGGAGGAAGTCGCCGACACCATCGGCCGCGCCCTCGAATTCGTGCCGAAGGAGCGCCTCTATCCCTGCACCAACTGCGGCATGGCGCCGATGGCCCGCGGCATTGCGCTCGGCAAGCTGCAGGCGCTGGGCGCGGGCGCGCAGCTTGCGCGCGAGCGCTATCGCTAAGAGCGCCTGACCCTGTTTTCGTCTCCTGCCGCCGTCAGCGCGATCAGCCGGCGGGATCCTTCAGGCCCGCGAAGCGCTGCTCCAGCGCGTAATATTCGGGGAAACCCGCGACACGCTTGATCTCCTCGAAGCCAGCTTCGGGGACGGCCGAAGCAGCGCCATCGCGCATGGCCTTCAACGTCTGCTGCATGGCATGGATGGCAGCGGCGAACGGCACCATGGGGTACACGGCCAGCCGGTAGCCGATGTCGAACAGGCGTTTGGCCGGGAACACCGGGGTCTTGCCCCCGCTCACCATGTTGGCCATCATCGGCCGATCAATGGCACGGCAGGCTTGCTCCATCTCCCCTTCGTTCTCTGGCGCCTCGAGGAACACGATGTCTGCACCCTCGTCCCGGAAGGCACGGCAGCGGTCCAGCGCATCGGCCATGCCGTGCACAGCGCGCGCATCGGTCCGGGCGATGACGAGGATGCCGCTCTCCTTGGCCGCGTCCATTGCCGCGCGAACCCTGAGGCGCGCCTCCTCGCGGTCCACCACCCGCTTGCCCTGCGTGTGCCCGCAGCGCTTCGGGCTGACCTGGTCCTCGATCATGATGCAGGCCGCACCCGCGCGGGCATATTCACGCACCGTGCGCTGGGCATTGATGGCGTTCCCGTAACCGGTGTCCCCGTCGGCCATGACGATGGTGCCCGGCACCGCGGCGCAGATGTTGGCGAGCTGGTCGCGCATTTCGGCAAAGGAGATGAGTCCGGTATCTGGCATGCCCAGCCGGGCTGCTGACACTGCGAAGCCGGACATGAAAGTTGCCGGAAAGCCGGCTTCCGCGATCAGCCTTGCCGACAGTGCATCCGAGCAGCAGGGCACCTCAAGCAGCATGTCACCAGCAAGCAGCTGGCGCAGTTCACTGGATTTAGACATTTCGCTCCCTCAGAATTCCGACAATTACGATCAGGATCAGACTACGTACATTGACCGACTGGCCCAAGAGCGCCTAACAGCATTGCCGTTGGGCGCCCTGACTCGGGGAACGCGCGGGGGGTGTTTCCCCTCGCATGGTCAGGCACTCTAAAGCTTTGGATTATTGTCATCAATCCCGTGCCCTCGTGGTACCTCCCTCACCTCGATGACGCGCCCGCTCGCGCGCTCGACACCGCCCGGACCGTCGCGCTCCACCTCATAATCGCCCTCGATAACGACTCCGCCCGACGCTGCGTGCGGTTTCTCCCCTGTGACGCCAAACATGCGCCGGATGCCGATGTAGAGCGCGAGCGCCATGAGTGCGAACAGCACCAGCCACCAGGCCATAAAGAAGCCGATGATACCGATGACCACCAGCGTTCCGACCACGGCAAAGCGGAGGATTGCCCTTAAGAGTGCCGCAAATGCATTCATGGAATGGAACCCGGGGCTGTTCTCACAAGCGTGCAGTGTATGCTTTTTGCCATTCCCGCCGCGTTTCACAACGTCAATGCGCGGGCGATGCTCCCATTGGGGCGCGCGGATGCGACAGCACCGATAGTCCGGAGGGTCCCTAGGACCGCAGCGAACGCTTCTACAAGATCGAACAGAAGCTGCGCGACCGCAAGGTGGTGCCTCTGGCGGCCTTCCTCGAGACGCTGGAGGTCTCCCGCGCGACCTTCAAGCGCGACCTCCAGTACCTGCGCGACCGCTTCAGCGCGCCAGTGGTCTGGGACCGCGACGCCGGCGGCTACCGCTGCGATGCCCCGGCAAGGCATGCCCCGCGCCATGAAGTGCCGGGCCTGTGGTTCAATCCGTCCGAGATCCACGCCCTGCTGACCATGCAGCACCTGCTCTCAGGCCTTGAGCCTGGCCTGCTCGCGCCACACGTGGCCGCGCGGCCTGAGGGCCGCACACCGCGCTGCTGGCTCGGCCCAGCTGCCATAGCTAAGGCAAGCGCCCTTCGATGGCGGCCAACGCCGCGCGCACGATGTGCCGGCGGTCGACTTGGAAGGCTTCGCGCAACGCCGCGCGTGTGTCGCTGCGGCCAAATCCGTCCGTGCCCAGCGACACATAGCGCCGACCCTCGGGCGCGTACGGACGTGGCAAGTCGGCCACGGCGCGCACGTAGTCGCTGGCAGCGACGATCGGGCCGCATGTTGGTGCAAGGCAGCGATGGATGTGCGCTTGCCGCGGACCGCCTGCCCCACCGGCCAGCACCGCACGCTCGCGCTCCAGGCCGTCGCGCCGCAGCTCGCTCCAGCTGGTCACGCTCCAGACATTGGCAGCAATACCGTGTTCCTTCGCCAGCACACCTGCTGCCGCAATCACTTCGCGTAGGATGGTTCCGCTGCCCAGCAACTGCACCTGCGCGTCATCCGCGCCCTGCAGCCGGTACATGCCGGCGAGGATGCCTGGCACCGCGCCCTCGGGCAGCGGCGGATGGGCGTAGTTCTCGTTCATCACCGTCACGTAATAGAACAGGTCCTCCTGCGCCTCCAGCATGCGCCGTGCCCCGTCCTGCACGATGACCGTGAGCTCGTAGCCAAAACAGGGATCCCAGGCGCGGCAATTCGGGATTGTTGAGGCCACCAGGTGGCTGGAGCCGTCCTGGTGTTGCAATCCCTCGCCCGACAGCGTGGTGCGGCCAGCCGTGGCGCCGATGAGAAAGCCGCGCGCCCGCGCGTCGGCGGCCGCCCAGATCTGGTCGCCCACGCGCTGGAAGCCGAACATGGAGTAATAGATGAACACCGGCAGCATGGGCAGGCCGCTGGTGCTGTAACTGGTGGCCGCCGCCACCCAGGACGCCATCGCGCCGGCCTCGGTAATGCCCTCCTCGAGGATCTGGCCGTCATGCGCTTCCTTGTAATAGAGCAGTTCGTCCTTGTCCTCGGGCTCGTAGAGCTGTCCCACTGCCGAGTAGATGCCGACCTGCCTGAACAGGTTGGCCATGCCGAAGGTGCGCGCCTCGTCAGCCACGATGGGCACCACGCGCGTGCCAACCTCCGGTTCGCGCAACAGCTGAGACAGAAACTGCGCGAACACCATGGTGGTCGATTGCTCGCGCTCCGCCGAGCCGGCCAGCAATTTCGTGAAGCGATCGAGCCGCGGTACCGGCACTCTGGGCGCGTCTGCCGAGCGCGCCGGCAGGTAGCCACCCAGCGCGGCGCGGCGCGCATGCAGGTACTTCATCTCGGCAGTGTCCGCTGGCGGCCTGCAGAAGCGCAGTTGCGCGATGTCTTCATCGGACATCGGCACTGCGAAGCGGTCGCGGAACTCCAGCAGCGCGTCGGTCTCCAGCTTCTTTTGCTGGTGCGCGGTCATCTTGCCCTGGCCCCAATGCCCCATGCCGTAACCCTTCTTGGTCTGGGCAAGGATGACGCTGGGCTGGCTCCGATGGGCCGCCGCGGCATAGTAGGCAGAAAAGATCTTCACCGTGTCATGGCCGCCGCGACGCAGCCGGTCAATGTCGCCATCGCTCAGGTGTGCCACCAGTGACTGCAGCTCGGGATACTTGTTGAAGAAATGCTCGCGATTGAATCGACCGTCCGTGGCGGCATAGGTCTGGAATTCACCATCCACGGTTTCATGCAGGCGCTTGAGCAGAACGCCACTCTCGTCGCGCGCAAACAACGAATCCCAGTCCGACCCCCACAGCACCTTGATGACGTTCCAGCCGGCTCCCGCGAACAGTCCTTCGAGTTCCTGGATGATGGAGCCGTTGCCGCGCACCGGCCCGTCGAGCCGCTGCAGGTTGCAGTTCACCACCACGACGAGATTGTCGAGATGCTCGCGTCCGGCCAGCGACAGGCCGGCGAGCGACTCCGGCTCGTCCATCTCACCATCCCCGACCACTGCCCAGACCTTGCGGTTCGCGGTGTCGAGCAGCTTGCGGTCGCGCAGGTAGCGCAGGAAGCGCGCCTGGTAGATGGCATTGATCACGCCGATGCCCATGGAGCCGGTCGGGAACTGCCAGAAATCGGGCATCAGCATTGGATGCGGATAGGACGACAGCCCCCCTCCGTCCACTTCGCGGCGGTAGCTGGCCAGTTGTGCGTCTTCCAGCCGCCCCTCCAGGTAGGCGCGCGCATACACGCCGGGTGCCGAGTGCGGCTGGAAGTAGACCAGGTCTCCGGACTGCCCGGCGCGGAAGAAATGGTTGAATCCGACCTCGAACAGGTCCGCCGCCGATGCATAGCTGGTGATGTGCCCGCCCAGCTCGGCATTGGCGCGGTTGGCGCGCACTACCATGGCGAGCGCATTCCAGCGGATGATCGCCGACAGCCGCGCCTCGATCTCGAGGTTACCGGGAAACTGCGGCTGCTCGGCCAGTGCGATGGTGTTGCAGTACGGCGTGTTGAACACCGGCGGAAGGCGCACCTTCCTCACGCGCGCGTGTTCGAGAAGCCGGAGCAGCAAGTAGGTCGCGCGTTCGGGTCCTTCGTGCTCGATGATGGCGTCGAAGGCGTCCAGCCACTCGCGCGTCTCGACGGCATCGGCATCCTTCGCGCCGATTCGCCAGAACGCATCGGTGAATGCGTCGGTCAGGTCCGGCATGCCGCTCCTCCAGTCCACCTTGCCAAGGCTTCCAGCGTACCCAAGCCGTGGCGGCACGTGGTTTTGTTTCGCCGCTGCAAGCTGGCCCGATGCAGCATAAAATGCTGTGTAGTTATTTTCTGGAGGTCAAATATGCCGTCATTGACGATGGATGCAATCGACATCAACATCCTTGACCAGCTCCAGGACAATGCCGCCATAAGCAATGTGGAGCTGGCGCGAAAGATCGGCCTGTCGCCGTCGCCGTGCCTCGCGCGCGTACGCGCGCTGCAGGAGACGGGCGTCATCAACCGACAGGTCACGCTGCTCGACCCGCTGAAACTGGGACTGACCGTGAGCGTATTCATCCAGGTAAGCCTGGAAAAGCAGGTCGAGAAGGCGCTGGAAACTTTCGAACGGGCGATCCGCACGTATCCGGAAGTCATGGAGTGCTACCTGATGACCGGGGACGCCGATTACCTGCTGCGGGTGGTCGTTGCCGACGTGCCGTCGTTAGAACGCTTCATTCTGGACAACCTGACCCGCATCCCCGGGGTCGCCAACATCAAGTCGAGCTTCGCGCTCAAGCAGGTGAAGTACCAGACCGCACTGCCGCTACCAGGCAAGGGGCGCAAAGGCGCGCGTAGCCGGTAGCAGGCTGTCGGGCCGTGGCTACAACCGGCGGCATTCCCAATCCCCCCGGATTTCGCCAGCGGTCGCCGCTGGGCGGGCGCGACACTAAACATCATCCTGGTGCCAATCGCAGCGGCAGCCAGGCTCATGCCATGAGCCACGCGCCCCCTCGAGTGACCGCCACCGAGCAGATCGCAAACAGCCCTTCGGAGACCACAAAGGCCCCACCCGCCACGCCCTCATCCGCGTGCAGCAACGCGGCATCCGCGCCGGGGTGGCAGAGGATCTGCTCGATTGCGGCCGTGCCACGCACGACCACCGCGACGATGAGGTGCTGCGCCGCCTCGGCAAGCGGCTGCGCGCCTACCTTGTCGTGGGTACCCTCGGCGATGTGCTCACAGTCGGCCACCGCACGCGGCGGATCCGTCGCAGCTAGGCAGCAGTACGCCGGCAAGACCGCTGGCCAGGGGACTCAGAAAGGAAACTTCATGGGACATGAAGTTCAAGGCATCATCGAGTACACGCCACTGCTGTTGGCGGCGCTGCTTTTGGCGTGGTCGCGGGTCTGAGCAACAACCCCGCCCTATGACCGCACTGCGCCTGGAGTCGCCGAAGAGCGAGGGAAACGTCCCCTCGCATTGTGCATCGTGAGATGACCTCTAGGCGTACGCCCGCAGCCTCTGCGAGAACCCCGCCAGCGGTGCAATGCCGCTCTCCTCGGCCCGGTGGCACCAGTCCTGCAATCGGGCGATGAGTTGCTCGCTGGTATCCAGCGAGCGCCCCCACAACGCCTTGAGTTCGCGCCGCATGGCGAGCAGCTTCTGCAGGGTGGGCGAGGAGGCCAGCGCGGCTTCCAGCAGTTCGCGCTCGCGCGCCAGCAGCATGCGCTCCTCGCTGAACAACCAGTGCTTGAGCTTGTACAGCCGCTCGGCGTCGCGCGGCGAGCGCGCCCGGAGCGCGCGCAGTTCTTCTGCAAAGGTGGCCTTGATCGCCTGCTTGTACCTCGACAGAACGTCGTAGCGGTTGGTGATGACGGCGCTGAGGGTCTGCTGGTCCGGCACGGGCTTGGGCGCCGTGAACTGCGGCACCGGTGCCATGTGCTTCACGCGCGCCATGCCCAGCGCACTGAGGATGCGGATGTACACCCAGCCGATGTCGAACTCGTACCACTTGAACGAGAACTTGGCCGCCGTCGGGAAGGCGTGGTGGTTGTTGTGCAGCTCCTCGCCGCCGATGAGGATGCCCCAGGGCGCCATATTGGTGCTGGCATCCTCGGTGGACGAAACGCGGTAACCGAACCAGTGCCCGACGCCGTTGATGACGCCGGCCGCCCAAAACGGAATCCACGCGATCTGCGTCAGCAGTATGAGCACGCCCGGCACGAGGCCAAACAGCAGCACGTCGGCCAGCCCGGTGAGGGTGAGGCCGAGCAGCACCCAGCGCGAATAGAGGTTGCGCTCCAGCCAGTCGTCCGGCGTGCCATGGCCGTAGCGCTTGACGGTGTCGACTTGCGCCGACTCGCGCACGTACAGGACGACGCCGCCCCAGAGCACGGCATTGATGCCGAGCACCTGCGGGCTGTGCGGGTCGTCCACGGTCTCGCACTTTGCGTGGTGCTTGCGGTGCACCGCGACCCATTCCTTGGTGCGCATGCCGGTGGTGAGCCACAGCCAAAGCCGGAAGAAGTGGCTGGGGATGGGGCCAAGGGAGAGCGCGTGGTGCGTCTGGCAGCGGTGCAGGAACAGCGTCACCGCCGCGATGGTGATGTGGGTGAAGCCGAGGGCCACCAGCGCATAGCCCCACCAGGGGAGATCAAAGACGCCGGAGAAGAGGTGAAGTTCCATCAATTTGTCCTTTTCAATTTCTGTTGGGATGCGCCAGGACCCGGCTCGCGGCATCATCGCGTTCGGTGCGGATCAGCCGCGCACTGTATCGAGTGATTTTCGAACGGCGTCTGCATCGCGCCTGGAAAGCGTTCCCGCCTTGCGCAACACCAGTCGATGATCAAGGGTAAAGAGCTTGAGCCGCACCACCGACCGGCTTGGCAACCCTGCAGGGTCGAGATCGCGCAACGGAATGTCGTTGGGCCAAGCCGACTGCTCGGCACTGGTGATCATGGCGAGCACGCTGTGTCCGGCCTTGCGATTGAACGCCGACGCGGAAAGCACGAGCGCGGGCCGACGCTTGCTGGCCGCACCATCGGTGAACGGAAACGGCACTACGATGACATCGAACTGCTCAAAGGTCTCTGAAGGCATTCTCGTCCGCCTTGGAATCCCACTCGGCCAGCGTACCCGCGACCGCGCTGGCATAGGCCAGATCGATCGGCGTGGCCCGGCGCAGCCGTACTTTGCCCTTGGCCACGTCGAAGGCGACCACGTCACCCTTCTTCAGCCCGAGCACCTGCCGGACATCGGCCGGTATCTTGGCCTGGTACTTTTCAGTCAGTTTGGAGGTATGTGCCACGGGACCCCTGTAGTAAAGTAATACCGTATTTCTATATCACAGCGCCCGAATCCCTGCCCGCGATGCCGCGCTCCCGGTCGCCGGACAAGCCGCTTTCGGCGAAGGATCCTGGGCTAGATCGGTAGCGCCGTGGTGCACTTGATCCGCTCCATGGCGAAGCTCGAGCTGACGTCGAAACGCTCGGCGGTCTTGACCAGCTTCTTATAGCACACGTCATAGCCCTTGATGTCGGACGGCACCACGCACAGCAGGTAGCC
>VGIE01000039.1 GCA_016867955.1 Betaproteobacteria bacterium | reverse complement strand
TGATGGAACTCGAGCCGCCGAGTGCGCGGCCGCGGATCCAGCGCTCGGTGCCCAGCGACTGGTTCGCGACGGAGCGTCGCGCAGTCCAGTGCCAGGCGCGCTTGGGATCATGCATCAGCTTCGAGAAGCCCTTGGGCATGAGGATCATGGGGTCGTTGTGACCGCCCCCTGCCTCGATCAGCAGCACGCGGTCCGCGCCGCTCGCGGACAGCCGGTTGGCCAAGACGCAGCCCGAGGAGCCCGCGCCGACGATGACGTAATCGAATGAGTCCAATATGGTGCCTTTCAAGAAATTGTCATCCCAGTTTGCCTGATTCTAGCCCGCTGTCGGACGCGCCTAACAACGCGGGTGAAACCTTCCCTCTCGCCCGCGCATCGGGCGCCCCCGGCGGCGATCCTGTCAGGCGCGCCTATTCGGTCCTCAGCCCCAGCTCGTTGATGAGCTTGCTCCATTTCTCCGCCTCGCTCCTGATCTCGGCGGCAAACTCCCGCGACGGGGCGACGCTCATGTTGGCGCCGACGCCCTGGATCTTGTCGCGCACCCTGGGCAGAGTCGCCGCATGCGCGATGCCCTGGTCGAGCTTGGCGACGGCCTCCGCCGGCGTCCCCGCCAGCACGACGTAGCCGAACCACGAGGTCGGCACGTAGTTGGCGATGCCGGTCGCCTCGATGTAGGTCGGAATGTCCGGCAGTGCCGGCAACCGCGACGGCGCGCCGATGGCCAGGGCGCGCAGCTTTCCCGATGCCACGTTGGAGGCCACCGGCGGGAACACCGGCATGTAGAAGGTCACGGTGTTCGAGATGGTGTCACCGATCGCGGCACCGGTGCTCTTGTACGGGATGTCCACAGCGTTGAGCCGGAGCTGCTGCTTGATGTACTCGATCTCCAGGTGGCTTTGCGCGCCCTTGCCGGAAGTAGCGAAGCTCGCCTTGCCCGGATTCGCTCGGATGTAGTCGATGAGGTCCTTCATCGTCCTGAATGGCGAACTGGCGCCAACCACGATGGTCATGGGCATGGCCGCGACCTTGGATAGCGCCGTGAAATCGCGCGTCGGGTCGTAGGGCGCCGCCTTGAACAGCTGCGGCGCGATGAGAAACGCGTTCGAGATGGCCACTACGGTATAGCCGTCGGCCGGCATGGTCATCGCGGCCCTGGTGCCGACGAGGCCGCCAGCGCCTTCCCGGTTCTCCACGACCACCGGCTGCTTGAGGCTCTCCGACAGGCCGTCGGCCACCACGCGCGCAATGGTATCGGTCCCGCTGCCAGGCCCGAATGGCACCAGGAGCCTGACCGGCTTGGAGGGCCAGGCCTGCGCCAAGACGGCGCCCGAAAAGACTGCGGTGGTCAATGCGAGCGTGCAGGAGCGAATCAGCATGGCAGGTTTCATTCGTGTCGCCTCGAAGTGGTTGGGGAGAAGTTGAAAATGGCAAACATTAGATGCTTGGCGATGCTCAGCGCGGCAACAGCTCGGCAAACTCGCGAACCGCAATACTATCCAGCGACTGCACGGCCTGCCAGAGCCGCTCGATGTCCCGGGTTGCCGGTGGCCGGTGTGCCATGGCGCCACAGCCTTCGAACTTGTGCTTGATCACGGCATCGGTGAGCGGCGCGTCGGGATGCCCCATACCGTGGCGCACGCTGTGGCGGTGTTTCACACCGGCCGAGGTCTCTATCTCCACCGTCGCCCCCTCGATGGTGCCATCAGCCGAGCGCGCCGCGTCCACCTGCCAGCTGACGCGATCGGCCAGCGCCAGCACGGCGGCATCTTTCAGCGCCGCATCGGTGTAGGCCACTAGTGGCACGCTGCCGTGCTGCAAGGCCACCGCCACCGCGAAGGGGAGGCTGCCCAGCGCATCCATGCGCCCGGCCGGACGCCGCCGCGCCGCAGCCGGCTCGCAGAAATGCAGGTTGGTGCCGCCTACATGCAGGCGTACCTCGCGAACGTCGCCCGGTGCAAGCTTGTGCGCGGCCCGCAGTTCGAGCACCGCCTGCAGCGTGGCGTGCGTCTCGCGGGCCGATGGCCAGGGCTTGATGGAGATGCGATCGGCCACGAAGTGACTGCCGAGGTCCTTCAGCAGCGCCTCGCGCCGGTACTCGCCGCGGAAGAACGCGTTGAAGAGCCCGAACTTGCCCTCCAGCGCGCTGCGATCGCCGCGCACCCCGGCCGCGGCCATGTACGCGGCAGTCACGCCGTTGCGCGCGGAGAATCCGTCGCGAAAGCCGCGCACCTCGGATCCGCTGGCATACAGGCATTCCAGCGTGTTGCCGGTCTGGTGCAGGGTGAGGCCAAAGGCCGACTCGATCGTCTCCGGACGCAGACCGAGCACGATGGCCGCGGCCGAAGTCGCGCCATAGATGCCGATGATGGGCGGTCGCGTCCAGGGGTATTCGTACAGCGAGCCGATCACCGCAAGTCCAAGCCGGCAGCTCACGTCGTTGGCCAGCGCCACGGCGCGCAGCAGCTCGCGGCCGGATACATTCCCACGCGCCTCGGCCACCGCAAGACCGGCCGGCAGCGAATTGGCCGTGGGGTGCGCCACAGCCTCGTCGTGCGTGTCGTCGAAATCGTACTGGTGCGCCATCGATCCGTTGGCGAAGGCCGCATGCGGCGCCGGCAGCCTGGCGGGGTGGCCGATCACCGTCGCTTCGGGCGCCCCGCCCCAGGCCTCGAGCATGCCAACGATCTTGCGGGCCGTGCCACTGGGCCCGGAGCCGGCGAGCATCACGCCGACGGTATCGAAGATGCTGCGCTTGGTGGCGGCGATGGCCGCTGCAGGAATGTCCTCGTAACGCGTTTCACAGAGGAATTTCGCGAAATCGGCGGTCGCGTCCGGCTGCGTGCCGGCGGACGCGGCGGGTACTGGCTGAGCGCTCATGCAGGAGTCCTTGTCTGATGCGAACCGGGGAGGCGCCGCGCGGCCTCGGCCTTCGCGTCCTGATCAGGTACGCCCGAATGCTAACCGAAATGCTCCAGCGAAGCTTCCGGCAGTGCAGCATCCGGTGCCTGGCCACGATACTGAACCGCGTGCATGAAATGAGCATATGTCTGCTGCTGAAACTCGATTCGAGCTCCGTCGCCACGCAAAAAAACGCCTTCGCTCCATGCGGAGCGCTTAGAATGCACCGTCACCACCCCGACAGGAAGCGCCATGATCCGCAGGACTCTCCGTTGTTCGCGCAGCGTCGCCGTTTCGCTCCTCGTCGGCCTTGCAATGGCAGGCACCAGCGCCCTCGCCCAGGACTACCCCACACGGCCGATCCGCTACATCGTCCCCAACACGCCCGGCGTCATCGTCGACACCGTGGCGCGCGTGCTGGCGCCAGAGATGAGCAAGTTGCTCGGCCAGCCCGTCGTCATCGAGAACAGGCCCGGCGGCAACTATGTCGTCGGCTTCGAGTACGTCGCCAAGCAAGCGCCGGCCGACGGCTACACCATCGTCTCGGTGCTGGTGCCAAGCATGGCCATCCTCCCGGTGACGGCCAAGGGACTCAGCTTCGACCCGCTGAAGGACCTGCCGCCGGTCATCGGGCTGGCCGAGGGCAAGTACGTGTTCGGTTCGTCGGCGACGCAGGCCTGGAAGACCATGGGCGAGCTCGTGACAGCGGCTAAGGCGGCCCCTGGCAAGCTCAACTTCGGCGAGTCGAGCCCACCGGTCTTCCTGCTCGCGGAAACGCTGCTGCGCCAGCTCGGGCTGAGCGTCGTGCACATTCCATACGCCTCGGGCGGCGCCTACCTGCAGGCCATCGTCTCGGGCGAAGTGCAGATGGGCTTCGTCGGCGAAGGCTCGGCCGTCGGCTTCGGCGACAGGTTCCGCGTGCTCGGGGTGACCGGTGAGAGGCGCAGCGCCGCCTATCCGAATACGCCGACCTTTCGCGAGCTCGGCCACCCCAATATTCCGGGCTTGAGCCTGTCGATGAATGTGCGCGCAGGAACGTCGAAAGCCGTCACCGATCGGCTCTACGCAGCCGCATCGAAGGGCCTGCAGACGCCGGAAGTGAAGGCCGCCTACGCCAAGCTGCGGCTCGACATCGTCGAGCAGCCGGGCGACGTCGCCGCGAAGGCGCTCGCCGAGGAGGCGAAGATGTACGCCGACGTGGCGGCGAAGATCGGCTTCAAGCCGCAGTAGCCGGCGCGGCGGCGCGTGGCGGCCGAGCGGTCAAGGCTGCTGGCCGCGGCGAATCGCCTCAACCGTGGCGTTGGTGCCATCGCCCAGCGTCATCACGAGCAGGTAGCAGCGCTTGCCCGCGGCCTGCGCCGCCCGCAGCAGGCGCTGCAGTTCCTCGAGGTCGCCATGCAACGGCGAGCCCTCGCGGGCACGCGCCGTCAGGTGATCGACCGTCCGCAGCATGGATTGGGCAGCGTACCATTGCGGCGCCGAGCCAGCCGCCGACACCACATCCGGCGATTCGAAATCGGTGATCGGCTGCAGTCCCGCCTCGCGCGCCCAGTCGTCGAGCACGGCCGAGGAGCGGAACAGCGCTCGCCCGAAGCGCGCACTCGGCGGCGGCTCCAGCGGCGCGCCCTCGAAATAGGGCCAGGCATAGGCGCGGTACTGCATGGGCATGACGCCCACGAAGTGGATGAGCATGAAGGCGAAGATCGCGGTGCCGATGGCCGCCGGCCACACGGCCTGCCACCAGCCGAGCAGCAGCGGGCCGACCGTGGCCGCTAGGATGACGGCGCCGACGCCGAACAGGCCGCGGTAAAAACGCCAGGCGCGCCGCACGAGTTCGCGCCTGCGCCGCGCAAACGGCTCGGCGACATGGTTCTCAGCCATCAGGATCTCGCGCGCAGCATTGCACGGGCCGGCAAGGTCGGCGTGTGCAGCGTGTGGATTCGCGGGTGACGCCGCAAGCGCTCAGTGCCTGACGGCATAGAACGACAGCACGTTGCTGCGGATGTCGAGCGGCTCGGTGCGCCCGAAGCCGGCCTCGCGCATCAGCTCGCCGATGTGTGCCGGGCCCATGCAGGTGCCCAGCCCGGGACCACCCTGTGCCAGCGACTGTGTCATGCAGTGGAACACCGAAAAACCGTAGTACATGGTGCCGATGGCATGCGCATTGCCCTCCACGGTGTTGGCCGCCTTCGGCTCGATCACCATGAGCACGCCCCCGGGCTTGAGGCGCGCGCGGATCTGCCGCAGCGTCTCCACCGGCGCGGCAAGGTCGTGGATGCAGTCGCAGGCGGTGATGAAGTCGAACTGCTCGCCCGCGGGGAAATCAGCCAGCGCCTGCGCTGCAAAACGCACGCGCAGCGCGAGCTCAGCCGAATCGGCGGCGGCCGCCAGCGCCCGCTCTGCGGCCGCCACCGATTCGCCGCTGCGGTCAATGCCGGTGAAGCGCGACCGCGGGAACGCGCGCGCCAGCGCCAGCACCACCGCGCCCGCGCCGCAGCCGAAATCGAGTGCGCTGGCGCCGGCCTGCAGCCGAGCCGTCGCCTCGGGCAGCGACTTCAGCCAGTGGCTGGCAAAGCGCTGTTCGTACTGCCCGCGATTGAGCAGGTCGAGCGCCTCGATGCCGTCACGGCCGTATTCCTCGAAGGGCACGCCCCCGCCGGTGCGGAAGGCCTCGGCCACGCGCGGCGCCACGCGCATCAGCACCGGCACCATGCAGAACAGACCGCCCATGAAATGGTCGGTCTCGTCGGAGGCCACCATGAAGGCATGCTCGTCGGGCAGTCGGTAGGAGTCGGTGGCCGGGTCGTGTTCCAGGTAGCCCGCGCTCGCCATGCCGCGCAGCCACTCCTCGACATAGCGCGGCTGCAGGCCCGCGGCGGACGCAACCTGCGCCGGCGTCAGCGCGCCCTTGCCCGCCATGGCGCGAAACAGCCCCGTCTTCACGCCCACGTAGCCGAGCCCGGCGCTCATGGCGCCCGCCATGTCGCCGAACACCTTGTTGGTAAATGCCTTGACCCTGTCCTTGTCCACGCCAGTGCTCCTTGCGAAGAAGACTCGAGTGTAGCGCGGCCCGGGCCCGGATCAGCGCTGCGCCTGCCCCCCGCAACTGCCTGAACACGGCGATCAGCGCCAGCGTCGCCAGCGCAGGCCTCGCCGGCCTCACCGAATTCTGCAATGCCTGCATCTCGCCCCGCGCCGCGCGAAACTTGGGGAGGGCGATCGCGCAGGCTGGGCATTGCCAATCGGGCGCGGTGTCGGATGGCTTGCGCACGTACCCGCGCTTGGGGCAGGCGGCAGGAACGGGCGGCGGACTCGGCTTGTCCGCTGAACGGCTGTCAGCCGAGGCGAGCCTGCCACCGGTTTACACCGGCGCCCGCCGATAAATGACGTGGTACACCAGCCCCACCAGCACGCTGCCACCGATGATGTTGCCGGCGATGACCGGCGCCAGATTGCCAAACAAGCCGCCCCAGGTGATGGCCGGGGTTCCCGCGGCGACGCCGTCGGAGGCCTGCAACAACATGGCCAGCGGGAAAAGATACATGTTGGCGATGCTGTGCTCGAAGCCGGCGGCAACGAAGGCCGAGATCGGAAACACGATCGCCACCGCCTTGTCCGTCACGCTGCGACCAGCCAGCGCCATCCACACCGCCATGCAGACCAGCACATTGCACAGCACTCCCCTGAAAAAGGCCTCCCAGAAGGGTAGCGCCGACTTGACCGCCGCAATGGCCAAGTATTCCCGCCCGACGCCGCCGTCGTTCATCCCGGCATGGCCGGACAGCCAGACCAGCAGCGCAAGGCCGGCAGCGCCGATGAAGTTCCCGACGCAGACGACGATCCAGTTGCGCAGCACCTCGAGCGTCGAGATCTTGCCGTCCGCCCATGCCATGGCGAGCAGGTTGTTGCCGGTGAAGAGCTCCGCGCCCGCGACCACCACCAGAAACAGGCCAAGCGAGAAGACCGCGCCGCCCAGCAGCTGTCGCGCGGCGAAGCCCAGCGACGGGTCGGCACGCACGATGACGAAGTAGAGCGCACCCAGCCCGATGAAGGCACCGGCGAGCACGCTCAGCATGAGCATGGACAGCAGCGGCAAGCGCGCCTTGGCAACGCCGATCGACTCCACGCGCGCGGCGATTTCCTTGGGCGAGAAGGCATCGAATCCGTATAGTTCGGACATGGGTTTCCCTGTGGTGAAACGCAGCAGGTGCGAAGCATGCCGCCTGATCTTACTTCAGGCCCTTGCTCCAGGCGCATGCTGCGGACACGCCCGGCAAGGGCGTGCGGCTCAGGCGCGAGGATCCTCCGGCCCGCCGGGCGCATCCGGCGCAGCGCCGCCACGATGCCCCAGCCGGCCGGCAGGCAAGCGACCGGAGACAGTGAGCATGCCCACGATGATGCCGGCGAAGACGAGGAACACCGCCGCCCACAGCAGCGCGTACAGCGCCTTGAAGCCGTGGTCGCCGTTGAACATGCTCCAGCCCAGTGTCGCGGCGAAGTAGGAGAGCAGCAGCACCGCCGCGTAGCCCAGCGGAAGCATCACCAGCGGCGAGAGCAGCAGCACCGCAGTAGCACGCCATGGCCGCTGGTACAGCCACGATGGCCTGCGATACCGATCCCAGGTGAGCCGCAACGGCACGCCACAGGCGACCATGAAGATCGCCACCGCAACCAGGAACTGCAGGTCGTTGGGAAGGGTCTCCATCATGCCGTTGACCGCCAGCCCGGTTCGCCTGCGGCGGAGCAGAACGGAGCGAAGCCCACCGCCGGGCGGGAATGGAACAGCACCAGCAGCGCCGCCAGCGCCGCCTCGACCACCAGCAACAGGATCTGCAAGGAGAACTCTGGCATCGGTCCTGGCAACGAAGCACATTCGGGCACGAGGGACATCGAGCAGCGCCGCGCGCCGTAACTCGATCCTCGCATTGTTCACACCGCCGCAGCATAACCGCAATCGCGGGCGCAATCAGCCCCGGCCGCACAATATCCGCACCGGTTCGAGCCAGTGGCAGCCGGGCCTGATGGAAACAGGCGTCGGCGAGCTGCCGGCGGCAGCCGCGAGCGTCCAGCGCCTGAAATCGGGCCGCGCAGGCAAACATCGCCACGGAGGAACCGCCATGAACAGAATGCTGAGCCACACCTTTGTCATGCTGACAACCCTGCCGCTGGCCGGGGGCGCGCGAGCGCCGCCTTTGCAGCGACCGTCTCATGAACCGATGTCACTCCGGTCGGGCCATGCGCAATGCGGTTAGTGACAAGCTATGCCACGGGCCTCGCCGCCGGCACGGCGTCGGTCCGCGCAAAGAACTCCACCACCTCCGCCAGATCGCGCGTGCGGCGCATCGGCGGCAGACTGGCGGCGATGCGCCGACCATAGGGCTTGGTGGCGAGGCGCGGGTCGCAGATCATCAGCACGCCGCGGTCGTTCTCGTCGCGGATGAGCCTGCCGGCGCCCTGCTTGAGCGCAATGGCGGCCTGCGGCAGCTGGTAGTCCATGAAGGGATTGCCGCCCGCGGCCTTCAGGCACTCGAGGCGCGCCTCGAGTACCGGATCATCCGGCGGGGTGAAGGGCAGCTTGTCGATGATCACCAGCGAGAGCGCCTCGCCGCGAACGTCCACGCCCTCCCAGAAACTGGCGCTGGCTACCAGCACCGCGTTGCCCAGTCGCCGGAAGCGCTCCAGCAGTTCGCTGCGCGAGCCCTCGCCCTGCACCATCAGCGGATAGTCGAGGCCGAGCGCCTTGAAGCGCGCCTGCAGCAGTTCGTGCGCGTGGCGCATGGCGCGCAGTGTTGTGAAGAGCAGAAAGGCGCGGCCGCGGCTGGCGCGTACCGCGGTCACCGCCGCCTCCACCACCGCCTCGGTGTGCTCCCGGCTGTTGGGTTCGGGAAGCCCGCTGGGCACGCACAGGATGGCGTTGTTGCGAAAGTCGAACGGGCTGTCCCAGCAGGCGGTGTCGGCAGGAGGGTCGATGTCGTCGAGGCCCAGCTCGGCGAGGTAGTGGTCGAAGTTGCCGGCGACCGCCAGCGTGGCCGAGGTGAAGATCCACGCACGCGGGCGGCCCTGCATCTGGCGCCGGAAGATCGGCGCGATCTCCAGCGGCGTGGCATGCAGCGCCAGCGATTGTGTGTACGCCTCGGCCCAGCGCACCAGCGGGCCGCCGAGCGCAACGTGCGCCGCGTCATCGTCGCCAGCGGCAGCATCGTCTGCGGCCCGCGCCGCGTCGCCGGTCGCACGCCCCATGTTGCCCGCGAAACGCAACTCGCCGGCACCCGACTCTCCCGCGGCGTGAAACTCGCCCGCAGCCGCGTCTCCCGCGGCACGCAACTCGCCGCCAGCATCCGCGTCGCGCCAGCGGCGCAGCGTGTCCAGCATCCCGGCGGCACGTCGCGCGCAGGCGGCAAGGCTGTCGTCGCGCTCGGCCACGGCCTCGAGGCTCTTGCTCAGCGGCGCCAGAGCGGCCTCAGCGCCAGCCACGCTCATACGGAAGTCGGGCTGGCCACGCAGTTCCCGTGCAGTGAGGCGCGCCCCTTCGCGCGGAAGCGCGAGACGCAGGTCGCGCGCGGCATGCTCGAGGGCAGCAGCGGCAAGCGGCAGATCGGCGAAGTCCTTCGCCGCAGTGGCGGCAGCCACGCGCGCGTCGCGTGCCAGGTCGAGCAGTTGCGCGGTGGACACGCTCTCGCCGAAGAACAGCGTCGCCACCTCGGCCAGCTGGTGCGCTTCGTCGAAGATCACCGCGTTGCAGGCGGGCAGCAGTTCGGTGAGGCCTTCGTCGCGCAGCATGACGTCGGCGAAGAACAGGTGGTGGTTCACCACTACCACGTCGGCGGCCAGCGCATCGCGCCGCGCCGCCATGACGAAGCAGCGGTTGTACTCGCCGCAGGCGGTGCCGAGGCAGTTCTCGCGCGTGGAGGTGGCGAGGGTCCACGCCCAGGCGCCTTCCGGCACCTCCGGGAAGTCGGCGCGGTCGCCGGAATCGGTTACCTTGGCGAAGCGCGCGATCCGCTGCAGCTGGTGCACCGACTCGCGCTCGGGCAGGCGGCCGTCCTGCAGGTTGCGTTCGAGGTGGTAGTGGCAGACGTAGTTGGCGCGGCCCTTCAGCAGCGCCGCGGTGACCGGGATGCCCAGTGCATCGCGCACCATCGGCAGGTCGCGGCGGAAAAGCTGGTCCTGCAGCGGCTTGGTGCCGGTGGAGACGATGATCTTGGCGCCGGACAGCAGCGCCGGCACGAGGTAGGCCACGGTCTTGCCAGTGCCGGTACCCGCCTCGCAAACGAAGGTGCCGGCGTCGCGGATGGCGTGCGCGATGCGCGACGCCATCTCCAGCTGCTGCGGCCTTGCCCGGTAACTGGGCAGGCCCTTGGCAAGCGGGCCGTCGGCGGCGAACACTGAAGCGAGCTCGGCATCGGCCACGGGATGGATGGGGTGGGGCTCGCGTGGGGGGGGCCGCGGCGCGGCACGGCCCTCCGCGGGCCCCGCCGGGTCGCGTTCACCGGCCGCAAGATCCGCGGCCATCTCGGCTGCAAGTTGCGCTGCGTCCGGTTGCAGGGCCGGGCTAGCGGACTTCTTCAACCCTGACCCATATCGAACGATTGTCGCTCCG
Source organism: Betaproteobacteria bacterium (assembly GCA_016867955.1). GTDB lineage: Bacteria > Pseudomonadota > Gammaproteobacteria > Burkholderiales > SG8-39 > CAIYPG01. Next base: position 390 of record VGIE01000039.1, on the reverse strand, counting down.
GTTCGCGCTGGATCCCGACAGGATACCCGAGCCGCTGCGCGTCTCGACCTGGTTGATGCCGCCCAGCTCGATCCATTCGCCGAGGCGGCCGCTGATGATGCTGGAGGCGCGCTGCACGTTGACCGTGCCGACGGGTCCCGGGGTATCACGCCGCGGGTTGATCTCCAGCGTCACGCGTTCGCCCGAGACGCGGGGCAGCACGGCAAAGCCGGTGCTGACGTCGCGACAGGCCAGCGTGTCGGTCACCACCAGGGCACCCGACGGCGTGCGCGTCACCTGCCGGCTGGGCAGCGGCTGCGACGTGCCGGCCTGGATCACGGCAACATTGCCTTCGAGCACCTGCACCGTCTGCGTGACGCGGCTGTCGGAGGCGTCCCGCGAATCGCCGAT
>VGIE01000038.1 GCA_016867955.1 Betaproteobacteria bacterium | reverse complement strand
TGCTGTCGGTGGCGGGTCTGCTGGCCGAGACCATTCTTCGCATCAGCAACGAGGATTCGGTCAGCTCGCTGTTCATGGAGTGATGCGATTGAGTGGCCGTTGCCGGATGGATTTCGTACCGGTCTGAAGGGGGAAGCATGCGGGGAATGTCTCCCCGCGTATCGAGCACGTTCTGCAGGATAACGAGGCAGCGGGTTGCCGGTAGTCGCGGTGGGCCGATGCCGGGTTGCAGGGCAGTTTTTTCAACGGGTGTGCCTGGTCGCGGGTCGCCCATCAACCGGAGTACATCATGGCACTAGAAGTTCACGCGCAATCGCGCAAATTGCAGGGCACGGGTGCGAGCCGCCGCCTGCGCAATGGCGGCAAGGTCCCGGGCATTGTCTATGGCGGCAAGAAACCGGCAATCAACATCGAGCTCGATCACAACGCGCTGTACCACGCGCTTCGCAATGAGAAGTTCCACGCTTCTATCCTCGAACTTACATTGGATGGCGCCAAGGAGCAGGTGCTGCTGCGCGCCGTCAACATGCACCCCTTCAAGGTGCAGGTGCAGCACGTCGATTTCCAGCGCGTTACGGCGGACCAGAAGATCCACATGAAGGTGCCGCTCCACTTTGTCGGCGCGGATGTCTCGCCGGCGGTGAAGCTCTCCTCCGCACTGGTCAGCCACGCCATGAACGAGCTGGATGTTCGCTGCCTGCCGGCGGATCTGCCGGAGTTCATCGAAGTCGACCTCTCGAAAATAACGGTTGGCCACTCGGTCCATGTACTCGATCTGACGCTGCCCAAGGGCGTAGAGGCCGTGCTTCGCCTCAAAGAGAACCCGGCCGTGGCCACCGCACAGATTCCGCGCGCGGCGATCGCCGAGGAAGAGGCTGCAGCCGCAGCTGCAGCCGAGGCCTCGACGAAGGCTGCCGATGTTCCTGCAGTCAAGCAGAAGGCGCCGGAAGCCGCTGCCGGCGACAAGAAGGAAGACAAGAAGGATGACAAGAAGGACGACAAGGGTGGCAAGAAGTAGAGGTGCCTGACGCTGCGAGAGGGGATAACCCCTCATGCTCGCCTGCATCGGAACCCCCCGACGCTAATCCTGACAGGGGTCCAAGGCTTTCCCGACGTCGCAGCCACCCAACGCGGTCGCCTTGCGCTCGGAGCGGCCGCTTTTTCTTCGCCATTCCTCTCGTCATTGGCAGGCCGTTTCATAATTGCCGAAATGGCTCCTGACGCAGGGGGAGCCCGAGGGAACTCAGTGACGTGACTGCGCCCTCAATTGTGGAATACGCTCTGAAGCCAGCGACAGACCATGCCCCATCCACCGATCAGGCTCGTTGCCGGCCTTGGCAACCCGGGCCGCCAGCACGCAAGGGACCGCCACAACGTGGGGTTCTGGCTGGTGTCGCGCCTCGCCGACGCGCACCGCGCCCAGCTCGTGAAGGATGCGAAATACCATGGCCTGACCGCAAGGCTTACGCATGCCGGCAAGGCCGGCGGCGACGTCTGGCTGGTCCAGCCACAGACCTTCATGAACCTCTCCGGCAAGTCGGTGGGCGGACTGGCGCGGTTCTACAGGATCTCGCCGGAGGAGATCCTCGTGGTTCACGATGAGCTCGATTTCGCGCCCGGCGTGGCCAAGCTGAAACTCGGCGGCGGCGTGGCCGGCCACAACGGGCTGAAGGACATCGCCGCGACCATGGGCTCGCAGAACTTCTGGCGCTTGCGCATCGGCATCGGCCATCCGGGGGACCGCAACCTGGTCGGCGACTACGTGCTCTCGTCGCCTTCCCCGGCGGACCGCAAGCTCATCGACGAGGCCATTGACCGCGGGCTCGACTGCCTGCCGCTGATCATGGCCGGTAATGGGGAAGCCGCCACGCTCAAGCTGCATACAAAAGGCGCCTAGGATCGAGCTCTGCGCGCACCCTGCATTCGTGAAAAGCATGCTCGCACGCCGCCGCGGGAAGCGTCCCGCGGCCAACAAAGCAAAACACCCAAAGGTCCCCTAGATGTCGGTCAAATGCGGAATCGTCGGCCTGCCCAACGTAGGCAAATCCACCCTCTTCAATGCGCTGACCAAGGCCGGCATCGCGGCGGAGAACTACCCGTTCTGCACCATCGAGCCCAATGTCGGCATCGTCGAGGTCCCCGACCCGCGCCTTGCCGCGCTGGCGGCCATCGTCAAGCCGCAGAAGGTCGTTCCCGCCGTGGTCGAGTTCGTCGATATCGCCGGACTGGTGGCGGGCGCCTCCACGGGCGAGGGCCTCGGCAACAAGTTCCTCGCCAACATCCGCGAAACGGATGCCATCGCGCACGTGGTGCGCTGCTTCGAGGACGCCAACGTCGTGCACGTGGCGGGCAAGGTCGACCCGGTCTCCGACATCGAGACCATCAACACCGAACTCGCGCTGGCGGACCTCGCCGCGGTCGAAAAGCAGCTCTCCAAGAACGTCAAGCTGGCCAAGACCGGCGGCGACAAGGAGGCCGCGCGTCTGGTCGCTGTGCTGGACAAGGTGCAGGCCGTGCTTGACCAGGGCCGCCCGGCGCGCACGCTGGATCTGTCCAAGGAGGAACTGGCCGTCATCAAGCCGATGTTTCTCCTCACCATGAAGCCGACCATGTACGTGGCCAACGTCAGTGAGCATGGCTTCGAGAACAACCCGCTGCTCGCGCGCGTCGAGGAGTTTGCGAAGAAGGAGGGCTCACCCGTGGTGGCCATCAGCGCCGCGCTGGAGTCCCAGATCGCCGACCTGAGCGACGAAGACAAGCGGATGTTTCTCGAGGACATGGGCATGACCGAGCCCGGCCTCAACCGCGTCATCCGCGCCGGCTACGCCCTGCTCGGACTGCAGACCTACTTCACCGCCGGCGTCAAGGAAGTACGCGCCTGGACGGTCAAGGTCGGCGCCACCGCCCCGCAGGCCGCCGGCGTCATCCACACCGACTTCGAGCACGGCTTCATCCGCGCCGAGGTGACCGCCTATGACGATTTCATCGCCTGCAAGGGCGAGCAGCGGGCGAAGGAGGCGGGCAAGCTGCGCGTCGAGGGCAAGGAGTATGTCGTCAAGAACGGCGACGTGATGCATTTCCGGTTCAACGTCTGAATCGCGTCCGTTGCGACGCAGGGCCTGTCATTCGAGGACACGGCGGTTGGCAACCTGATGGCCGCAGGTGGTACCCTTTTGCGTCTGGATTCCGATTGCTCCGCACGCGAGGAGGCATCATGAAGCTGATCGCATGGACCTGCATCCTGCTGGCCGGCCTTACCGCGGCGACGGTGGACACGGCGGCGGAGGAGAATCCAAACGTCGTGCGCATCGAGCGCGTGGAAGTCGCCATGGTCGAGACCGGGCCGGTGGTGATCCTGCGCGCGGAGGGGCGCGCGATCCCGGTGTTCGTCGACATCACGGTGGCCGAATCGATCCACGCAGCGCTCTCCGGCGGCAAGCCGCGGCGCCCGTTTCCCCACGACCTGATGCACACTGTGCTCACGGCCTACGACGGCCGGGTGACGCGCGCTGCGATCTCGCTCAAGGGCAACACCTTCCACGCCGACCTCACGGTGGTGATGCGGGGACGCGAGCAGGTGTTCGACAGCCGCGCGTCGGACGCCATCGCACTGGCCACGCATTTCAAGGCGCCGGTCACGGTGAGCCGCGAGCTGCTGGAGAAGTCTGGGGTCGAGGTCGATGCCCCGGGTCAGAAGCGCTTGTAGCCTGCTGCCCCGAACGCCATACCCTGTTAGCATCGCGCTGGCTCGCATCGACACCACCATCCGGAGGCACGACGGCATGATCGACTACCAGCGCATATTCCACACCGGCATCCTGGTGCCCAACCTCGAGGTGGCCATGCAGGAGATGGGCGCGTCCCTGGGCGTCACCTGGGCCACGCCCTGGTCGTACGAACCGATGGAATACTGGACGCCGGCCGGCAAGGCCCGGGCGCCGCTGCGGGTGACCTATTCCAAGCAGGGGCCGCAGCATGTCGAACTGATCCAGGGCGGCGGCTTCTGGGCGGCGACGCCGCCGCGGGTGCATCACGTGGGCGTGTGGACCGACACCCTCGCCGCCGAAGCGCGGGCGTTGATGCAGCAGGGCTGGACCCTCGAGGCGGCGCTGCTGTCGCCGGAGGAGGGCTTCGGGCGCTTCTGCTACATCCGGCCGCCGTCGGGCGGCATGCTGCTCGAGCTGGTGTCCACTGAAATCAAGGCGTTGATGGAAAGCCGCTGGGTCTGACAGGGCGACAGGACGGAATGCAGGAGAAGGACCGATGATCGACTACCGGCGCATTTTCCAGGTATGCATGGTGGTGCCGGACCTGGATGCTGCCACGCGCGCCATGGGCGGCCCGTCCGGGCAGACCTTTGCCAATCCGTGGACCTACGACAACCTCGTCTACTGGACGCCGCGAGGCGTCGTCACCACGCCGCGCATCCGCGTCACCTATTCGCACCAGGGGCCGCAGCACGTCGAACTGATCGAGCCCTCCCCAGGCGGGTTCTTCGACCTCTCCACGCCGCACGGCCTGCATCACGTGGGCCTGTGGTCGGACACGGTGGGCACAGAAACCGCGGCGCTGGTCGCGCAGGGCTGGACGGTGGAGGCCGCCGCCGTGTCGCCCGACGAGGGCTATGGTCGCGTGTCGTTCGTGCGCCCGCCGGGCGGCGGTACGCTGCTGGAGATCGTGTCGACGCAGATCCGGCCGCTGATGCAGGGACGCGTCGGAAAGCCGCTGGACGGCGTGACTGCCTGAGGGCGATCAACGGGGCGCGGCGGGCAGCCGCGGCGCCGGAAGCTGGGGGACGAAAGGAGAAGCCATGAGGACCGTGCGCGATTGGCTGGACGAATACTCCACCAGCCATGTGAACCGGGTGAACCAGAAATACCACTTCGTCTGCATCCCGCTGATTGCGTTCTCCATCGTCTGCGCGCTGAAGGCGGCGCCGCTGGGCAATGCCTGGCTCAATCCCGCCACCGTGGTCATGGCCGCCGCGCTGGCGTACTACCTGTGGCTGTCGTGGCGACTCGCGCTGGGCGTGCTGCTGGCGTTCGCGGGCTTCTACGCCGGGGCACTGGGTGTCGAAAGCGCCGCCGGCGACCGCCTGATCTGGGCGGCGCTGGGCATCTTCGTGGTGGGCTGGGTCGGCCAGTTCATCGGCCACGCCATCGAGGGCACGCGGCCGTCGTTCTTCAAGGACCTGCAGTTCCTGCTCATCGGGCCGCTGTGGGAACTGGCGCACCTGTACCGCAGCCTTGGGCTGTCCGTGGACGGCGCCGGGGCGGCTAGGCATGATATCAATCATGCCTGAGTGTCGCGCGAGCTGGCGATAGAGCTGGCTAACGTGATAATAATATGAGGTTTGTCCCAGGCACTGGCAGCACGCGTTTCAGAACGCGTCCATCACCTCGCGAAAGCGCTTCGCGCCTTCGATCTCCTCGCCCGCGGTCTTGGCCTGGAAATGCACGTTCACCTGCGTGGCGCCGAAGTCGCGCATGCGCTTCAGTTCGTCGAGCAACTGTGCCTTGCTCTTGTCGCCGACGATGAGGTTGAGTTCCATGGTGATGTCGGCGGGATTGCGGCCCGCCCCGCGCGCCGCGGCGTGCACGACATTCACTGCAGCCTGCGCTTCCGGTCCCGGCTGGAACAGCGGCAGCCAGCCGTCGCCCAGCCGGCCGATGCGGCGCAGCACCGGTTCCGGCGGCACCGGCTTGCCCTCAGAGCCGAGGCCGAACCAGATCGGGATGGGGCGCTGCAGCGGCAGCGGCGACAGCGCCACGTCGGTGAGCGTGTGCCACTTGCCCTTGAAGTTGACGCAGTCCGCGGTCCACAGCTTGCGCAGCACGGTGATCTGCTCCTCCATGCGCGCGCCCCGGTCGGCGAAGGCGGTGCCCAGCGCCTCGAACTCCACGGCGCTGTAGCCCACTCCCACGCCCAGCGTCATGCGCCCGCCGGACAGGATGTCGATCTCGGCGGCCTGCTTGGCCACCAGTGCGGCGGGGCGCATCGGCAGCACCGCTATGGCGGCCACCAGGCGGATGCGGCTCGTCAGCGCGGACAGGTACCCCAGCAGCGTGAAGATCTCGCGCAGGGTGGTTTTCGAGTGGTACTTCCAGGTGCCGGGGTGCCTTTCCGCCACCACGCCCACCACATGGTCGAGCAGCCGGACGTGGTTGTAGCCGAGACTCTCTGCGGTGAGCACGAATTCGCGAGTGCCGGCGATGTCGTTGCCGTAATGGATGAACTTGTACAGGTTGACGCCGAATTTCATGCCTGCTCCTCCGGATTTTCTGCGCTGATTGCGCTCTGCAATGCAGGGCGCCGGCCAGAAGCGGCCGGCCAGTGCGCATCCTACCGCGACGGGGCGCCCGACCTGTTGACTGTGCGGCTCGCCGCTGCTATGACCGACGCCGGTTCGGGGCGCTGGCGCCGACCCCGCTAGCCAGTTCGGCCGGCCGATGCTGCTAGACTCGGCGCGGCGCCTGCGTGTGCAGGCGGGAGACCTCGCGCACCAGCGTCCCGGCTGATTCCCCCGCAATACCGGTTCTCGCACCCACTCTGAACGCCTGCCCATGAACAAGGCCCTGATCACCACGCTGGCCACGCTCGCCTACGCGGGTCCGCAGGGCACGCGCGTGGCGGTGACGCTGCAGGCGCTGCACATGGGCATGTCCCCCTCGGTGGTCGGGCTGCTCAACGCGCTGTCGTTCATCCTTCCCATGATCGTGAGCATCCCGGCCGGGCGCATCGTCGATCGCGCCGGCGTGCGCGGGCCCCTCTACTTCTGCATCGCCCTCTTGGGCCTTGCGCAGTTGCTGGCGCTGGCGGCGCCGTCGGTGTGGACGCTCGGTTTTGCATCGGCGGTGGCGGGCATCGCCTACGTCGGCACCACGGTGGCGCTCAACGTCGGGGTGATGCGCATCGGCACACCGGCGGACCGCATCGCCAACTTCAGCTGGCTGACCATCGGCATTTCCGCCGGCTTCGGCATCGGGCCGATGACGGCCGGCTTCGGCATCGACGCCATGGGCGGCAGCGGCGTGTTCGGGCTGCTGGCGCTGTTTCCGCTCGCGCTGGCCGGCGCCATGGCCTGGCGAGGAGCGCAGCTGCCGGACAAGGCCGAGGGCGAGGTGCGCTCCAAGGTGCGGCTGCTCGAAGCGGTGTCGGACCGCAAGTTCCGCCCGGTGCTGCTGGTCAGCTTCGTCAATCCCTCGCTCACCGACATGTTCAATTTCATCGTTCCGCTGCTGGCCAAGCAGGCCGGGCTGTCGGGATCCATCGTCGGCACCATCCTCGGGTGCTATTCGACGGCGTCGTTCATCGCCCGCGTGGCGCTGCCGCTGATCGTGCGGCGCATCAAGCACTGGGTGGCGGTGTCCAATCTGTACATCATTGCCGGGCTGGGGCTGATCGCCTTCGCCATGGTGTCCGAACCGCTCTTCTACATGGCGCTGGCCATCGCCATCGGCCTGTCGCACGGCATGGGCCAGCCGCTGGTGATGGCCGAGTTCGTGGCCCGCTCGCCGCCGGGCCGGCAGGGGGAGGTGATGGGCGTGCAGCAGGTGGCGCAGGGGGGGCTGAGCGCCGCGTCGCCCGTCGTCGTCGGGTCGGTGGGCGCCGCGGTGGGCGTGGCGCCGGTGCTGGTCGCAGCCGGCGCATTGCTGCTGGTTGCCAGCCACTTCGCGCGCCGGCTGCAGGGACGCTAGGCCGTGCCGCAGCCGCCGGTCGTGTGCAGCGCGCGGCTGGGGCACACTGGCGGGGATTTCACTTGGAGATCGTTTCAGAATGACCGAAACGGTCGCTGATGTCGGGGGAGAATGGGGGCGGGCCCCTCATTTCGAAACAGCTTGTTCAGGGAGGCAGCATGGAACCCATTTTCCAGGTGGGCGTGATCGTCGAGGACATCGATGCGGCAATGAAGGAATTGTCGGCGGCGCAGGGCGTGCGCTGGGGCAAGGTGGCCGACCGCCAGTACAAGCAATGGAAGTTCAAGCGCGTGTTCTCAACCGAGGGCCCGCCCTACATCGAACTGATCCAGGGCCCGCCGGGCAGCCCCTGGGATTCGAGCAAGGGCTCGCGCATCGACCACCTGCAATGGTGGACCCGCGACATGCAGGGCGATTCGAAGCGCATGCTGGCCGCGGGCCTGCCCATCGACACCGACGGGGTGACGGAAAGCCCGTTAACCGCGCTGGACGGCGCGAAGCTGCCGGGCATCTTTCGCTACTTCAATGCGCCGGCCAGCGGCATGCGGCTAGAGCTCATCGACGAATCGGTGCGGCCCGACTATCGCAAACGCTGGGGAATCGATGGCGCGGACAAGTAGGCCGCCATGCGCGCGTCGCGCCTTTGGGCATGAATGATTCCGCAACATCCTCGGCCCGGGAGCCGCTGACCTCGGTGCAGCCGGCGCTGCCCGCGGCCTGGTACCGCGACCCGGTGCACTATGCGCGCGAGCTGCAGGTGTTCTGGTACGGCATGTGGATCGTGGTGGCGCGCGAGGAGGAGTCGGCCGCGGCCGGGGACTACCGCGTGATCGGGATCGGCACGCAGTCCGTCCTGGTGGTGCGCGGCGAGGACGGTTCGCTGCGAGCCTTCCACAACACCTGCCGCCACCGTGGCTCGATTCTCGCCACCGTAGCGCAGGGCGGCCTCGCCGGGCGCCGCATCGTCTGCCCGTATCACGGCTGGACCTACGATCTCGAGGGAAGGCTGGCGGCAACGCCGCGGCGCATGCCGACGCCGGATTTCGACCCGCGGCAGTATCCGCTGTATGCCGTTGCGCTCGACTGCTGGGGCGGCTTCGTGTTCGTCAACCTGAAGGGCGAGGACGCCCCGCCGCTGGACGAATCATTGGGCGGACTGCCGCAGGCGCTGCAACGCCACGGCCTTGCGGACCTGCGCATCGGCAAGCGCATCGTGCTCGACGTGCGCGCCAACTGGAAGATCCTGGCCGAGAACTTCGCCGAGTGCTACCACTGTCCGCCGGTCCACCCTGAACTGTGCCGCATCGTCACCGCCTACCGCGAAGGCGGCGCCTGGGGGTTGCATCGCGATGCCGCGGGCCAACCGCTGGCGGAACAGCGGCCCAAATACCTGCCCGGCGCCGCGACGCTGACCCTGGATGGCAGCGCGCGCATCCCGCCGTTTCGTGGCCTGACTCCGGACGAACGGGCGCGGATCTATATGGCGAAGGAACTGCGCCCCAACCTGTTCCTCAACGTGCAGCCCGACTATCTCAATACCCAGATGATGTTCCCCACCGGGCCGGAGAGCGTGCGCATGGTCTATGACTGGCTGTTCGAGCCGGAGTCCCTCGCGGGCCCCGGCTTCGACCTCGAGCACTACGTGGCGCTGTGGGATGTCACCAACCGCCAGGACGCGCGCAATTGCGAGTGGCAGCAACAGGGCCTGCACGCGTTGCCCTTCCGGCATGGGCATTTCATGCCGCAGGAGTTCGACGGCCACAGGTTTTCGCGCTGGGTGAGGTCGGCGCTGGGGGGCGCATGAAGGCCATCGTCGTGGTGCCCGGACAAGCAGGTCCGACCCTTGAACTGCAGGTTGTCGCGGATCCGGTGCCGGGGCCGACCGAGTTGCTGATACGGGTCCGTGCGGCAAGCCTCAACCGCGCCGACCTGCGCCGGACTCAAATGCATTTTGCCGGCACCGGGGCTCCATTCGTCGCCGGGCTGGACATGGCGGGCGAAGTCATCGGCATGGGCAGCGCGGCCGCGGGCTGGTCGGTGGGCGACCGCGTCATGGCCATGACCAACGGCTGCTATGCCGAACAGGTGGTGGTGGATCACCGGGTGGCCCTCAGGGCGCCCACCCGGCTGTCATGGGCGGAGGCGGCGGGCCTGCCCACCGCATACCTCACAGCACACGATGCCCTTGCGACCGCTGGCGGGATGGTGCGCGGCGGCTCGGTGCTGATCCAGGGGGTGACTTCGGGCGTAGGCATCGTGGCCGTCCAGATCGCGAAGGCGCTCGGCGCTTCGCTGGTGATGGGCGCGGCGCGCAACACGGCCCGCTTCGGCCGCCTGGCGGAACTTGGCATGGACCTTGGCATCGACGCCAAGCACGACGATGTGGTTGCCGCGGCCTTGCAGAACACCGCCGGCCGCGGCGTCGACGTCATCGTCGACATGATCGGCGGCGGCGCGCTGGCGACGAACATCGCCTGTTCAGCCATCCCCGGCCGCATCGTGTCGGTGGGCCGGATGGGTGGCATGACCGACACCGTCGATCTCAACGAGCTGGCGCGCAAACGCATCAGCCTAGTCGGCGTCACCTTCCGCACCCGCACGATCGAGGACAAGCAGCGGCTCAACGAGCGCTTCATGGCCGACCTGGGCGAGCGACTGGCCGATGGCCGCCTGCGGCCCATTGTCGACCGCACCTACCCGCTGGCCGAGGCCCTGGCGGCTCAGGCGTACATGGCCAGCAACGCCCACTTCGGCAAGATCGTGCTGGAAACCTGAGCAGCTATTTCGCGCCAGCCGCCACCAGGATGCGTGCCATGCCGGCGTAGCCCCGCGAGCGCGCCAGCGCCAGCGGCGAGCGCCCGTTCCGATCGGGCAGGTTGACATTGGCGCCGGCGTCGACCAGTGCCTTCAGCGTATCGGCGTGGCGCGCGTCGCCGTCGCCCAGCACGATGGATTCGATCAGCGCCGTCCAGCCCAGGTTGTTCACATAGTCGAGCGGCGCGCCGGCGCGGATGAGCGTGCGCACGACTTGCGCGTGCCCCAGGTGCGCCGCCGCGATCAGCGCCGTGCCGTCGTACCGGCTGGTGATGTTTCGCGCACTGCAGCCGAGCGCGAGCCCGGCTTCGAGCACCGGCAGGTTGTCGGCCACCGCGGCGATTGTGACGATGTCATAGCGGTCGTTCTCGAGGGCGTTGGGGTCTGCCCCGCCGGCTA
>VGIE01000037.1 GCA_016867955.1 Betaproteobacteria bacterium | reverse complement strand
CCTTCACGCGCGACAGGAATGCCGCCTCGTCGAACCCCTGCTCCGGAAACAGCAGGACCTGTGGCGCATCACCGGCCCGCATCGCTGCCAGGCCACACGCGGCCGTCAGCCACCCGGCATTGCGGCCCATGACTTCGAGCACGAATACCCGCGTCGAGGTGCTGGCCATCGACGCCAAGTCGATCGCCGCCTCGCGCATGCAGGTCGCCAGGTACTTGGCCGCCGACCCGAAGCCCGGGCAGGTGTCGGTGCCGACGATGTCGTTGTCGATGGTCTTTGGAACGCCAACCACCGTAAGTGGGTACCCGAAGCGCAGACCCATTTGCGACAACTTCCAGGCCGTATCGCAGGATCCGTTGCCGCCGTTGTAGAAGACGTAGCCCACCTCGTGCACGCGCAGGACGGAGAAAATGCGCTCCCAGCGCGCGCGATCCCGTGCATAGTCGTCCAGCCCCGCCCTGCAGGTGCCGAAAGCACTGCCGGGGGTCTGGGCCAGCAGGCGGATGTTTGCAGCGGTCTCCTTAGAAGTGTCGACGAGGTCTTCGGCGAGGACGCCAAGCAGGCCGTCGCGCGCAGCGTAGAGCTTGCGAATGCGGCTGGGCTGCGCCTGCGTTTCTTCGATGATCGCCGCAGCACTTGCATTGATGACGGCCGTCGCCCCGCCAGCCTGCGCGTAGATGGCATTACAGGGCTGCGGTCGGCTCATTCGGACAGCACGCGCCACGGCCCTGCCTGGTGCGCGTGGGCGCCAGGCATCGACATCCTATGCCTTCGCAGATGCTTCGCGGTGATACCGCGTGACCCTCTCGACTTCCGACTTTGCGCCGAGAATCACGCCGACGCGCTGGTGCAGCTGCTCAGGCTGGATGTCGAGGATGCGCCGGCGTCCGTCGGTCGCCGCCCCGCCGGCCTGCTCGATGATGAATGCCATGGGATTGGCCTCGTACATCAGGCGCAGCCGTCCGGCCGTGTGCTTGGCATCACACGGGTACATGAAGATGCCGCCGCGCGATAGGATGCGGAACACGTCGGCCACCATCGAGGCTACCCAGCGCATGTTGAAGTCCTTGCCGCGCACGCCGGTCTTGCCAGCCAGGCATTCGTCGATGTAGCGCCGCACCGGCGGCTGCCAGTTGCGCATGTTGGACGCATTGATGGCGAATTCCTGCGTATCGGCGTCGAGTCGGATATCGCGCTGCGTCAGGACGAAACTGCCCAGTTCACGGTCCAGCGTGAAGGCTGCAACACCCGTGCCGACGGTCAGGACCAGGATGGTGCAGGGCCCATACACGGCAAACCCGGCGGCGACCTGGCTGGAGCCCGGCTGCAGGAACGCCTTCTCGTCCGGATCCTTCACGCCCTCGGGACAGCGCAGCACCGAGAAGATGGTGCCAATGGACACGTTGACGTCGATATTCGACGAACCGTCCAGGGGATCCATCAGCAGTAGGAATTCGCCGCGCGGATAGCGGCTCGGAATCTGGTGCGGGTGCTCCATCTCCTCCGATGCCAGCGCGGCGAGATGCCCGCCCCACTCGTTGGCCTCGACCAGGACCTCGTTGGCAATGACATCAAGCTTCTTCTGCGCCTCGCCCTGGATGTTGTCCGTACCTGCGCCGCCCAGGATACCGCCCAGCGCGCCCTTGGACACCGCGTGGCTGATGCGCTTGCATGCTCGGGCGACGACTTCGATCAGCAGGCGCAACTCGGCCGAGACAGCCCCTGCCTCCCGCTGCTGCTCTATCAGGTACTGTGTCAGTGAAATGCGCTTCATGGATCAGGCGATCCCCAGGGCGGCAAAGGCGCGGCCGCGAATCTCGTCCACGCTGCCGACACCTGCAATCCTGCGGTACTTCGGCGCGCGGGCATCGCCCGTGGCGGCCCACTGCGAATAGTATTCGATGAGCTGCTTGGTCTGGGTGTGATAGATATCCAGGCGCTTGCGCACCGTCTCTTCCTTGTCGTCATCGCGCTGGATAAGCGGTTCGCCGGTCGGATCGTCCTTGCCGTCCACCTTGGGGGGATTGAACCTGATGTGGTAGGTGCGCCCAGAGCCCGGGTGCCAGCGTCGCCCGCTCATGCGCTGAATGATCTCATCGTCATCAACGTCGATCTCGAGTACGTAGTCGAGGTCGACGCCGGAGTTTCGCATCGCCTCGGCCTGCGGTATGGTGCGCGGAAAGCCGTCGAACAGGTAACCGTTCGCGCAGTCCGACTCCTTGAGCCGCTCCTTGACAAGGCCGATGATGATGTCGTCCGACACCAGTCCGCCGGAATCCATGACCTTCTTGGCGGCCAGGCCTAGCGGCGTGCCCGCCTTGACCGCAGCACGCAGCATGTCGCCCGTCGAGATCTGCGGAATCCCCACCTTCTCCTTGATGAACGTGGCCTGGGTGCCCTTCCCGGACCCGGGAGCGCCAAGCAAGATGAGCCTCATGGTGTCTTCCTGTGGTTGTCGATATGGTTTGGAGCGTGGCCGCAGGACGGGGCCGACGAGGATCCCCGCCATCGCGATGCATGTGTGCCTGCCTGATGTTCTGCCCTGCCTTCTCTTCAGGGGACCTTATCGCGCTTTGCGCCGCGGGTCAATTTGCCTCTTGCCTTGGCGGACTCGCGGCACTGCTCCCTCACCCTCTCGAGGTCCTCAGGCGTATCGACGCCGCCTTGGGGCGCCTGCTTGCAGATTGCAACCGCGATCCGGTAACCGTGCGCAAGCACCCGCAGTTGCTCCAGGGCTTCGAATTCCTCAAGCGGCGAGCGGGCCAGCGCGGAGAATCGCTCCAGGAACGACGCCCGATAGGCGTAGATGCCGATGTGCCGGTAGCACGGCAACCCCCGCGGCAGTCTTGCGGGCAGTTTGCCGGGCGCGCGCCGGAACGATTCTGCAAATGCATCCCGTGGCCAGGGCAGCGGCGCCCGGCTGAAGTACATCGCGCCGCCATGGGCGTCCAGCACGACCTTCACGACGTTCGGGTTGAACATGTCCTCCGGGTTGGTGATCGCGTGGCATGCCGTCGACATCACCGCCGAATCGTCGGCCGCAAGCACCGCGGCAACGTTGGCAACGAGATGCGGCGCAATCAGGGGTTCGTCGCCCTGGACGTTGACGACGATGGCCTTCGGATCAAACGCCAGGCTGTGCGCGACCTCGGCGATTCGGTCCGTGCCGGAGGCATGGTGCGGACTTGTCATGACGGTATCAAAGCCGTGGGCAAGCGCCGCATCGCGCACGTCGTCATGATCCGTCGCGACGTAGACGGCCTCCGCGCCGCTCGCTCGCGCGCGCTCCGCCACGCGCACGATCATCGGCTTGCCGCCGATGTCCGCCAGCGGCTTGCCGGGAAGCCGCGACGACGCATAGCGGGCCGGAATGACGACGATGAAGGGAACCCGGGACATGCCGACGCGCCGCGGCGCGATGTGCCTACTCGACTTCTTCGGTGACGGCCAGCGTTCGCGCCTGGTCTTCCAGCATCACGGGAATGTCTTCCCGGATCGGAAATGCGAGGCGATCTGCGCGACAGACCAGTTCGCGCTCCTGCTTGCGGTAGATCAGCGGCCCCTTGCAGATCGGGCACACGAGGATGTCGAGCAGGCGGCTGTCCATCAGCAGGTTCCTTTCAACATTGCCGGTCTCGCCTCGACATGCAGCGCCGCCGTGAGAACGGCGTGGAGGCAGGGGCATGGTCTGGATCGCGTCATGTGCGGCTTCCCGGGACAGGTGCGCCATGTGGGTGCGCACCGGGTGCGGCAGACATCGCCGTGAGTATCATTTCAGCCAGCGCAGGATCGGGGTCGGCGTCGATGCGCAACGCAATCAGCCTGCCCTTCAATCTGCCACCAGCCAGTGCGCGGCATTTTACCGCATCCTTTTCAGTCATCAGCACGGCATCGCAGTCCGCAAAATCCAGGTCCGCTTCGGTGAACCCGTGATGGTCAGGCAACGGATGCGTGATTGCATCCAGCCCGAGTCCCTTCAGTGTCGCGAAGAACCGCGCCGGATTGCCGATCCCGGCGACGGCATGCAACCGCTTGCCGATCAGCTCATCGATCCCGACGCTCACGCTTTCCACCCCAGTGGCCTCGACGCGCCGCCAATCCCCGACGTGTGCCTTCATGCGCAGCACCGGGCCGTTGCGGCGAGGCAGCGGCAGGCTGTCCGCGGCATTGACAAGCGTCACGTCGACCCGGCGATCCGCGGGTTCGCGCAGCGGGCCCGCCGGCAGAAGCCGGCCGTTGCCGTGGCCGCGCTCGTCCTCCACGGCGATCTCGAAATCGCGCCCCAGCCGGTAGTGCTGCAATCCGTCATCGCAGATGATCACGTCGCAGCCGGGATGGGCTGCAAGCAAGGCCAGTGCGGCTGCAACCCGGTCGCCGCCCACCCACACCGGACACGCGGAGCGCTCCGCCAGCAGCACGGCTTCGTCGCCTGAGATGCGCGGGTCGCTGAACGGATCGACCCTCCGTGCGCTCATTCCCGCATTGCCAGCGCCAGGGGCATAACCCCGCAAGACGATGCCAGGCGATCTGCCGGCGCGTTGAAGGGTCTTCGCGATCCAGAGCACCAGCGGCGTTTTGCCCGTGCCACCCACCGTCAGGTTGCCCACGACCAGCACGGGAACGGGCAGGCGCAATGTGCGCAGGAGGCCGGTCCGATAACAACGACGACGTATCGCAACGATCAGTGCGAACAGCGCGGCGAGCGGAACGAGCAGGGCGGAGATTGCAGTTCTGCGGTACCAGTGCTGCAACGTGATCTCGCGGGCCGAAAATGAAGTCATGCGAAGCGGCATGGCAGTGGAAGGCGTCTGTTCGGGGCACCCGTCAGACTTGCCGCCGGGCGCGCCGTCTTTTGGGGGCGCAAGGGGCAGCGTCCCCTTGCATTGTCAGGCACGCCTACTTGCTGCTCTGCTCTACGGCGAACGCAATCTGCCCGTAGCCTGCCTGGCGGGCCGCGTCCATGACACGTATCACCGACTGGTGTGTGGCGCTGTTGTCTGCATTGATGATCACCACCGGATCCTTGATCGATCCGCCGGCCTGTCGCAGTTCCGCGGCGAGTGATGCAACGTCCCGGAATACTACCGGGCGGCGGTTCACCAGGTACTGCCCCGCCGCACTGACGACAATGGTGATTTCATTCGGCCGCTCGAGCTGCTTCTCGGCCGCCGCCGTGGGCAGTTGGATCTGCAGTTCGGCAAACTTCGAGTACGTCGTGGTCAGCATCAGGAAGATGATGATGACCAGCAGGACGTCGATGAGCGGGATCAGGTTGATCTCGGGGTCTTCCTTCTGGGTGCCGCGAAAATTCATGGTCGCGGGTTACGCCTGCGCATGCGGAACAACGGAATAGTCCTTGCGCTCGCCGTGGACGATATCCACCAGCTTGGAGGCCTGCTGCTCCATTTCCACGACAAAACTTTCCACCTTGCCGCGAAAATGCCGGAAGAAAATCATTGCCGGGATGGCAATGACAAGACCGAAGCCTGTATTGTAGAGGGCCACCGAAATGCCGTGCGCCAGCGCCTGGGGATTCGTGCCGGTAGGTGCCTGCGAACCAAAGATCTCGATCATGCCCACCACGGTGCCGAACAGTCCCATCAGCGGGCTGATCGAGGCAATGGTTCCAAGCGTGGTGAGGAATCGCTCCAGGTCGTGCGTCACCGCCCTCCCCGCTTCCTCGATGGATTCCTTCATCACGTAGCGGGAGCTCTGCGCATTGCGCAAGCCCGCAGCGAGCACGCGCCCGAGCGGCGAATCCTGCTCGAGACTGCTGGTCAGCTCCCGGCTGCCCCCCCCCTTCTGGTATGCCGACACGGCCTTATCCAGCAGGCCCTCAGGAACGATCCGGTCCTTGCGCAGCATGACCAGGCGCTCGATGATCAAGGCAACGGCGATGACCGACGCAAACAACAACGGCCAGATCGGCCAGCCTGCAGCCTGAATAATGGCAAACAAGAGCTACTCCTCTCGCAACGCGTTATGTCTTCGCCTGCCAGTCGGGCGCGGGCATCCGAAAAAAACGGCCAGGACGCTTGGGCGCTCCACTCGGGCGCAGACGCACGCTCCTGAATTCGAGCGGGCACGGGTGCTCGGGATTCAACATCAAACCGCCGCCCGGGCCGCCGCCACTTTATCTCGCATCCTCGTCTTCAGCAAGGAACCACCCCCGCAGGCAAGGCGTGCACACGCGCGCTGCTCGCATCGCGCGTTGCGAACCATGGCGATCGCCTTGTTCCGCGAACACTTCTTGCAAGTGCAGCTCGTCGAACCGAATGCGCAGGACTTTCGAGCCGTCGAATTCCGCAGAGAAACAGGCATGCGCGCGTCCGGTATTTATCCACAAGTTCTGTGGATAAACATGTAGGAAGAACAAAGGCTGCGACGGGAAGCCGATTGAAATATCTCGGGTTAGGTTCATTGACCAAAATTTGATCAATAGTTATTTTTGTTCAAATTCATATAGTTGCAAGGCATTACTGCGAGTATGGATCAATCGCTCATGGGCAACTGGGCTTCTTCCAGCAGGCTGTGGATAGGTTACCATCGCGCTACTCCATGGAAACCCGCGCCTGGCGCGGGTCTTCGGCGAAACGATAGCGCGTTCCATGGGGACCGTGGCGTGTTTCCCCGGGTTGCTGTCGACAATTGACGGACGCACACGGCGTGCAAGCCAAAGCCCTGGTCACAGACACGAGGCTCAAACTCAGATGCAAGAGCCGGCAGTCCAGTCAGGCATGCTGAGCGTATCCGCGCTGGTCCGCAGCGTCCGGGACATCATCGAGTCCCGGTTTCCCGTACTCTGGATAACTGGGGAGATCTCCAATCTTGTCCGTGCCAGATCGGGACATTCGTACTTCGTGCTGAAGGACGAACAGGCGCAACTGCGGTGCGTCATGTTCCGTCATCGCAGCCAGTACCTGGATTGGTCGCCCTCGGATGGCATGCAGGTCGAGGTTCAGGCGCTGGTAACGCTGTACGAAGCGCGCGGCGACCTGCAACTCAATATCGAATCCATGCGTCGAGCGGGCGTGGGGGCTCTCTATGAGCGATTCCTCAAGCTTCGCGAGCGGCTTGAACGCCAGGGCCTGTTCGCGCCCGGGATCAAGCGCGAA
This sequence comes from Betaproteobacteria bacterium, assembly GCA_016867955.1. Classification (GTDB taxonomy): domain Bacteria; phylum Pseudomonadota; class Gammaproteobacteria; order Burkholderiales; family SG8-39; genus CAIYPG01. Next base: position 3,856 of record VGIE01000037.1, on the reverse strand, counting down.
CTCCCCGTGTTTCCCCGGGCGATCGGCGTGATCACGTCTCTGAAAGCTGCCGCGCTCCGCGACATCCTCGCGACGCTGAAGAGGCGCAATCCAGCCATTAAGGTCGTCATCTACCCCGTTCAGGTTCAAGGCGCGGGAGCGGCGGCAGAAATCGCGAACACACTTGGAGTCGCCGGAACCAGAGCCGAATGCGACGTGCTGATCCTTGCGCGCGGCGGTGGCAGCATTGAAGACCTGTGGGCCTTCAACGAAGAGCAAGTTGCAAGAGCTATCCGCGCCTGTCCGATTCCAGTGGTGTCCGGGGTTGGGCATGAAACCGATGTGACCATCGCAGATCTGGCTGCTGATCGCCGGGCGCCGACACCGACCGCTGCCGCGGAACTAACCAGTCCGGACGCCGCCGAATTGCGCCGCAGCATCCGAACCCTGGGCAATCGGGTCGGTGATCTCGCCCTGCGTGTGATGGAGAACAGGATGCAGCAACTCGACTCCCTGGCGCGCCGGCTCGAGCATCCGCGTCACCGGATTGACCTGCAGCAGGAGCGGGTCCGCGGCCTCAGCGACCGCCTCGCTGCTGCGTGGCTCGATGGTTTCGACCGTGGCAAGTGGCGCATTGGTGCACTGCTGCACCGCCTGCGCAACCTCCAGCCGCGCCCGGACGAGAAGCTGGCGCACTTGGGGCTCAGCGCCAAGCGGCTGGGTATCGCTGCCAGATCCCGCCTGGCAACGGAGGAAGCCTTGCTGGCATCCTTGACTGCCAGCCTGGATCACCTCAATCCGCTCCGCGTGCTGGCGCGTGGTTATAGCGTTGTCAGGGACACGCAGGGCCGCATCGTACGAAGCGCGATCGACCTCGCACCCGGCGATGCGATAGATGTCACCCTTGCCTCAGGCCACCTTCGCGCCCGCGTGGAGAGGACAAGCTGATGCCGTAAGGCACGCAGCACGCATTGCTTCCAGTGCCGGAACGACTCCCCTGCCTCCAGCATAGGAGCCTGGCGCAGGTACCACACGACAGCCTGCTCGCCGCGCTTGCGGCACCCGACACGTTTCACAATGCCAGCCGCGTCCGGCGCGTGTTCTCAAACCGGGAGCTGGCCATGCCGTTGGCATAAAGCGAAGGCCATTGTGCTACACTTGCGCGCCGCTGCAACCGCGGTCCGAATGCGGCCGTCAATCTAACAACGAAGGAGACTCTGTCATGAGCGCCATCTTTCAATCCCTCGGGCGCACCGTCACTGCCGGTATCGTCCTCCTCATCGTCATCATCCTGCTGGTTGGTTCGATCACCGGTACCTGGACAAAGGTTGACCATGCGTGGTCCATGTTCTTCATGCGCTGGCTCCACGTGCTTTCTGGCGTGATGTGGATCGGGCTGCTCTGGTACTTCAATTTCGTGCAGATTCCCTCGATGCCGAAAATCCCCGATGAGCAGAAACCGGCAATCAGCAAGGTCATCGCGCCGACCGCGCTATTCTGGTTTCGTTGGGCTGCGCTTGCGACCGTGGTCACCGGCCTTCTGCTGGCATGGATGAGCGGCTATATCGCCCAGGCACTCGGGCTGCAGCGCTCGCACCTGGCGATTGGTATCGGCATGTGGCTGGCGCTGGTGATGGCCTACAACGTCTGGTTCATCATTTGGCCCAATCAGCAGCGCGCGCTGGGCATTGTTGCAGCCGAACCGGACGTCAAGGCAAAGTCGGCACGGACGGCAATGCTGACCTCCCGCTTCAACACTTTCTTTTCCATCCCCATGCTGTACTGCATGGTGGCGCAGCAGAACGGCGGCCTGTAAGCCGACTCCGCTTCAATGAGAAAGGGGCCCTCAGGGCCCCTTCTTGTTTCAGCCAGGACAATCAACGAGGCGCTGGGGCCTTTTCGAGTCCCGTGATCCGCGTGCCGGCCAGAATACCCTTGGTCCGGAACCAACCGGCGTTCATTTCAAGGGCATAGCGCGCCGGAGCAGTTGCGCATTGCGGGGTTTCAGTCTTGGGCTTCATTTCGTGAATACTCACGATTTGCCCCTTGGCGTCGATGAAGGCGACGACAAGCGGGATCAGCGTGTTCTTCATCCACATGCAATGAGCCTCGTCATGCGGAAAGACGAACAGCATTCCCTGGTTCGGCCCCATCGATGTCCGGTACATCAAGCCCTGCGTCCGGGTTTCGTTGGTGCTCGCAACCTCGGCCTGCACCAAATGCATTCCGGCAGCAAGCCTGATCTGTGACATTTGCGCCATGGCCGCAGGGGCGCCCAGCGCTGCCGCGACGGTGAATGCCATCATGCGGTTGGAGAAACGGCTCATGACTGTTCCAGTTTACAAAAGAAAAAGGCAGGGAAGAACCCTGCCCATGACTGCGGTTCGTCGACAGACGAATTACTTTTTCTCGGCCTTCTTCTCGTCCTTCTTGGCCTCGGTCTTCTTCTCGTCCTTCTTTACCTCTGCCTTCTTCTCGTCCTTCTTGGCATCGGCGGCAACTGCATTGAACGTCACACCGGCGAAAACGGCAGACAGGATAACGGCGAGCAGCTTTTGCATTTTCTTCCTCTCTAATGGGTTCGAAGTATTTGCCTGACCGGAATTTCCCGGTCGCAGGACTTAACGCCAGCTTCAGGCATGCGGTTGACTCGACGGCACAAAAAGCCAAAGGCCCGGAGGGTTCAAGACCTCCGGGGCCTTTCCACCAATAATTCAATTAGTTAGCGGCTTTGGTCTTCTTGGCGCGTTTCGCCTTGGCCTTCTTCTTCTGGGCTTCGGCCTTGGCCGGAGCAGCAGAAGGCGCTGCCGGTGCCGCGGCAGGTGCCGACTTGGCCGGTGCAGCGGCCTGAGCCGCAGCGAAGTTGCTCGTTCCAGCGAACGCCAGGGCTACCAGCAAGGTGATGATCTTCTTCATTCGGACTTCCTCTTGGGGTGAAGGGATGTGACGCCGCAATTGCTTCGCTACGCTACCACGAGTGACGCGGCGCGCATCGACCCGCTGACACCCGCAAACTCTCCGCACCGGAAGCGTGGCGGCCACGCCGGCGCCCGAAGGTTTATCAGGCTTGAAGGGGAACGGCTACGGGCAACGGCGATCGCCCGGAATCTGAAAGAAAAACGGGCGCCGAGGCGCCCGTTTTCAAGAATCTTGTTATGCGGCCTGAATGTTCGAGGCCTGCTTGCCTTTGGGGCCCTGTGTCACTTCAAACTGGACCTTTTGGCCTTCCTTCAGCGTCTTGAAACCACTCATCTGTATCGCGGAGAAGTGCGCAAACAAATCCTCCCCGCCGTCATCAGGGGTAATGAAGCCATACCCCTTTGCATCGTTGAACCACTTCACTGTACCTGTTGGCATAGACCCATCCTAAGATCAATTCCCCGGGAAAAGCCCGGAACTATGCCTGAACTTCAATGCAGCAGTAGGACCTGACGACCTTCAAACCGCTTGGAGAACAAACACAGGGAGCCTTATACGCGCTTTGGGGGGGCTAGTCAATGCAGCAAAAGCCCGGTCCCAGAGCGTCAACGGAGGGTGGCAGGGTGCGTTTATCAAGTTGTGTTTGTCAGGGACAACCAGTACATTTGCGGCAATGATGCGAAGCTGGTGCAACCATGCGAATGGCGCGGATTTCGGCGCAGGGTTGGCGCCGCGAGGCACCGGGGGCATCGTGATGGTGGCATGGGTTCCAGACGCAGGCATCCGTGCGGAAAATCACGATGCACAGGGTCAGTCTGATGTCTGGAGCGTATGGCAAATCGTTCGCGAGACGGCGCGGTCCTTGAGACAAAGAAGAGCAAGCTCAAGCCTCCGCCCATGTACAAGGTTATCCTCCTCAACGATGACTACACCCCCATGGAGTTCGTTGTCGACGTTT
>VGIE01000036.1 GCA_016867955.1 Betaproteobacteria bacterium | reverse complement strand
GGTAGCGTTCGGAGGTTTGCGAGGCCTGATGGACAATTCGGGACTTTCGGCGGGACAACGTGCGGCGATTTGCAGGGCGGGCCTGAATCTAACATGACATTGAAGGGCCGATTTCCCGGGTCCGGGTCGATACCAACGCCGAGCCATGGTGCGGTTGGAGAACTCTACGCGGCGGCGCTGGCGCGGTATGAGGCTGGCGATGCCTCCGCAGCCGCGTTGTTCGATGCGGTTCTTGCGGCGTATCCGGCGCATGTCCCGGCGCGCTACAAGCTCGCCAACCTGCACAAGGAGGCCGGCGAGCTGGATGCGGCTGAGGCCGGCTATGCCGAAGTGCTGCGCCGGCAGCCGGCACATGCCGAGGCCTTGAACAATCTCGGCGCCATCCATCAGCTGCGAGGAGCGCCCGCAGCGGCGGAAACCTGTTATCGGGAGGCGATTGCCAGCGATCCGGCCTTGCCTGCGCCGGCGCTCAATCTGGGACGGCTGCTGATCGATGCCGGGCGCATGGCCGAAGCCGAGCGCGTGTTCGCCGACGCGCAGGCGCGCAGCCTCGACGCAGGGCTGTTCGGCCACCTGCGGGCGGCCGCGGGCGGCGGCAGTGGCGACGCGCGTGCCGGCGTGGCGAACGGTGCAGCCCGCGCGCCCGAGTCCTATGTGCGCGAGACTTTCGATGCCTTCGCGGGAGGGTTCGAGCAGCGTTTGGTCGGGGAACTCGACTATCGTGTTCCGGCGCAGCTTGTTGCGCTGGCGAGAAGACGCGTCGGCGCGGCCGGCGGGCTCGACGTGCTCGACCTTGGTTGTGGCACCGGGCTGGTGGGCCAGTCGTTGGAGCGGCCGGGAACGCTGGCGCGCTCGCTGGTCGGCATCGACCTGTCCACGCGCATGCTCGATGAGGCGCGCCGCAAGGCCTGCTACACCAGCTTGCAGCAGGCCGACATCGCGGCCTGGCTGGCGGGCGCCCCGGGCGCGCACTTTGACCTGGTGATCGCGGCCGATGTATTCATCTACTTCGGCGAGCTGGACGCGGTGTTCGCCGACGTCGGCCGCACGTTGCGCGCAGGAGGCCTGTTCGCCTTCTCGGTCGAGACCACGGAGCAGGGCCGCTGGCAGTTGCTGCGCAGCGGCCGCTATGCCCAATCCGACGCCTATATCGCCGAACTGTACTCTCGCCATGGCCTGATTCTTGAGGAGCGGCTGCCGGTGGCGATCCGCAGGGGCGTGGCGGGCGCGCTGTTCCTCTTGAGGAAGCGCTGACCGTGCGGGTGCTCCTGCGCCGGACTTGCATGCAGGACGCACGTGATCCCGCAAAAAATTCACCTGTCTCAGGGCCCAGCCTCTAAAATACCGGGCTACGGTGTCCCCTTGTCGGGCTATCCGCATGGAGCCGGCTCGGCAAGTGCGAGGTCGCATCGGAATGACCGGGATGGGTCCTGATGCAGGAGAGTGCGGGGAACCTGGCTGCGTAACTGCGCCCTAAACAAGAAAAATACCCAGATAAACCGTGAATAAGTACCAATGGATTATTGTCGTGGTGGCCGCGATTAACGTCGTGCTGGTTGCGCTTTTCCCGCCCTACGATTACGTATCGGCCGCGCGCAACAACGTGCTAACCTTCGACGGCTTCTACTGGCTGTTCACCGACGTCGGCGGGCGGAAGGTCAACAGCAGTTTCCAGCAGATTGAGTACTTCATCATCCTCATCAACGCGGCCATTGCCTGGCTGCTGCTGCGGCCGGGAGCGCAATCCGCCGCTGATCCCACGGCCGCCGGCACCGCCGGCGAACCTGCCCGCAAGATCGACTGGCAGCGCGTTGTGCTGATGGGCGTTGCGATCAATCTTTTCCTGGTGCTGCTGTTCCCGCCGATGGAGAACTTCTATGCGGTCACGCGCGCGGCGCTGCCGAGCTTCGATGGATTCTTTTTCCTGTTTGGCGAACGCGGCGCGCGCACCATCGTCACCCAGCTGCTGTAACTGGAAGGGATCTTCGTGCTGGTCAACGGTGCCATCCTGTGGTTGCTGTGCCGCCAGGCGCCGAAGGAGCTCACCGATAAGCAGCGCGCGGCACTGGCGCGCGAGCTGCAGCACAAGCGGTAATCGCGCGGCCGCCTCGCCGGGCGAAACAGTCGTGGAAGTTCAGGCCCTCGACGCTGGCGGCGGGGCCGGCAACTGCCACTGCACGGCGGCGACGCCCGGGGAGCGCAATTCGCGCAGCATACGCAGTGCCATCTCGCGCCCGCAGTAGTAGCCGGGGATGTAGGCGCCCTCGACGAATCCCAGCGAGCGGTAGAAGCGGCGCCCGGCCTGGTTTGCCGTTCGCAGCTCGAGGTGGATGACGGCGATGCCAGCCGTGTAGGCGGAATCGACCAGCCATTCGATCAGCCGACGGCCGATGCCCCGGCGGCGGTGGCTGGCAGCAACCGCCAGCAGCGACAGGTGGGCATGCTCGTCCCCAAACTGCATGATGGCGAAGCCGATCACTCGCCGGCCGTCCACCGCCACCAGCGTGGTGGTATCGGCGCGCCGCATGGTGCGCGCGACGCGCTCCGATTGCCAGGACCAGCCGAGCCCCACTTCGATGAGGTCGCGCGACATTAGCGCGATGCGTGTGGCATCCGCGGGCCGGGCGAGTCGCAGCGTGATGTGTTCAAGCGCCATGCATCCAGCATAGCAGGAGCACGGCCGCGAAAACAAGCGCAGCGGCCGGCGTGGCGTTCTAGAACGGCCGCACCACCACCAGGATGACCGCGGCAACCAGCATCAGCACCGGCACCTCATTGAACCAGCGCAGCCAGACATGGCTGCGCCTGTTGCGGTCGTGCTTGAAATCGTCCAGCAGGCGGCCGCACCAGAGGTGATAGAGCACGAGCAGCGCGACGACGGCCAGCTTGGCATGGAACCAGGCACCGAGCACGCGCGGGTACCAGCCCAGCCACAGCCAGGTACCCAGGGCGATGGTGATCACCGCGCCCGGCGTCATGATGCCATAGTAGAGCTTGCGCTCCATGATCTTGAAGCGCTCGATGCCCGCGCGGTCGTCCGCGCCGGTAATGGCGTGATACACGAACAGGCGCGGCAGATAAAACAAGCCTGCGAACCAGGTGACCATGAAAATGATGTGAAACGCCTTGACCCACAACATGGCAGGCACCTTATTTGAGCAGCCGACGGCGGAACAATACCACTGCAGTGTAGAAGCCCGCGGCGGCGTAGGCCAGCAGCACGAGGACGTCCGAAACAATGTTCGCGGGGATCTCGCCCAGGAGCAGCGGCCGCACCAGCGAAGTGGCGTGCGACAGCGGCAGTACCCAGGCGATCGCCTGGAAGGCTGCGGGCAACTGCTCTATGGGGAAAAACACGCCGCAGAGCATGGCCATGGGCGTGATCACCAGCGTGAAGTAGTACATGAAGAAATCATAGCCGGCCGCCATGGCGGTGATGGCGAGGCCGATGGCGGCAAAGCACAACCCCACCAGCGGCACCACCCCGATGGCAAGCAGCGACAGTGGCGACGTGGACAGGCCCAGTGCCCACACCACGGCGAGGATGGCGAGGCCGGAGAGGAAGCTCTTGCTCGCCGCCCACATCAGTTCGGCCAGCACCACGTCGTCGAGGTCCACCGGTGCGTTCATGATCGCGTCCCAGGTGCGCTGCACATGCATGCGCGAGAAGGCCGAGTACAGCGACTCGAACGTTGCGCTGTTGGTGGTGGAGAAGCACACCGTGCCGGCGGCAAGGAACACAATGTAGGACACGCCGCCGACTTCCGGCAGCAGTGCGCCGAGGCCGTAGCCCAGGCCCAGCATGTAGATCATCGGGTCGGCGAGGTTGCCGAGGATGGACGGAATGGCGAGCTTTTTCCAGACGAGGAAATTGCGCCGCCACACCGGAACGAAGCGCAGGCTGAGTCGCGGCGGGGCGTAGTCGCTCGCCGCGCGCATGGGGCGCAGCGCTTCATCCGCATTGCTCAATCGCGCAGCTCCCGGCCGGTTAGTTTCAGGAACACGTCTTCCAGGTTGGCGGCGCGGTGCAGGTAGCGCAGCGCGGGGCGCCCTTCCAGCGAGGCGAGCACCCGGCCCGCATCGGCGGTATAGCAGAACACCGTCTCGCCGGTCACTTCCACGCGCGGCGCCAGCGCTCGCGCGGTCGCCGCCCAGGCCAGCGTGCCCTCCCCGTAGGCTTCCACGACCTCTGGCTCGATGTGCCGCGCGATCAGTTCGCGCGGGCTGCCCAGCGCGATGATGCGGCCATGGTCCAGGATGGCGAGACGCGCACACAGGCGCTCGGCCTCGTCCATGAAGTGGGTGTTGAGGAGAATGGTCTTGCCCTGCGCCACCAGGGTCTTCAGGCGCTCCCAGATCAGGTGGCGCGCCTGCGGGTCGAGCCCGGTGGTGGGCTCGTCCATGAAGATGAGGTCGGGGTCGTTGACTAGGGACCGCGCCAGCGTGAGGCGCCGTTTCATGCCGCCGGACAGCGTCTGGATGCGCGATTCTGCGCGGCCGGCGAGACCGGCAAATTCGAGCAGGTCCGGGATGCGCGCACGGATGCCGGCGTCGGCGAGGCCGAAATAGCGGCCGTAGACGAGCAGGTTTTCGGCCACGGTGAAATCCGGATCGAGGTTGTCCATCTGCGGCACCACGCCCACGCGCAGCCGGGCACGCCGCGCGTCGGCGGGGACCGGCATTCCCAGCAGATCGACATTGCCGGCTTCTGCTGTCACCAGGCCGAGGCACAGCCGCAGGGTAGTGGTCTTGCCCGCGCCGTTGGGCCCGAGCAGGCCGAAGCACTCGCCGCGCGCCACGGAGAAACTCATGCCGCGCAGCACTTCCTGCTCGCCGTATGACTTGTGCAGGTCGGTGACGGTGAGGACGTTCACGTTGGCGGGCTGGGTGGATGTCAGGGAGAAGTCGTTCATGCCGGGCCGATGGCAGCCGGTGGCTGCGGGTTGGCGCGCTGGCCCATGCCTACTTCCACTGTCCCTGGATGATGGTGCGGATTAGCTTCAGCTTGCGGTGAAAGAAGTGATCGGCGCCGGGGATGACGCTTATGGCCAGGGGTTGCGGGCGCGCCCAGTCCAAGACGTTGGCCAGTGGCACGGTCTCGTCCTGCTCGCCGTGAATGACGATGGAGTCGGCGGGAACCGTGCCGGTGGTGTAGCTGCGTCCGTCGCTAACGAAACCTGCTGGCAGCGCGACCAGCACCAGCCGCTGCAGTTTCATGCGTTCGGCCAGGCGCGTCTGGATCCAGGCGCCGAAGGAGAAACCGGCGGCGGCCACCGGAAGGTCGCTGCCGGCAGCGAAGCGACTGCGTGCCCAGGCGGCCAGCGTCAGCATGTCTGCCGTTTCGCCTTCCCCATGATCGTGCACGCCGTCGGTGTCGCCGACGCCGCGGAAATTGGAACGTATCGCGGCGTAGCCGAGTTCGGCGAAGGTTTTGGCCAGCGTCTGCACGACCTTGTTGTCGAGGGTGCCACCGAACAGTGGATGGGGATGCGCAATCAGCGCAACGCCGCGCAGCGCAGGACCCGCGGATTGGCTGGCCGGGAGGTCGATGACGGTTTCAATGCGCCCGGCGGACCCGTCCACGAACAGCGTCTCGGAGCCGGCCCGCGGGGGTGGGCGCATTGCGGTGATACGGCGGTCTGCTAGATACGCAGGCGTTCGACTACGCGGCCGTTCGTCAGGTGCTCATCGATGATTTCGTCAACGTCGGACTTGTCGACGTAGGTGTACCAGATTTCCTCCGGGTACACGACGATGACCGGACCTTCCTCACAGCGGTCCAGGCAGCCGGCCTGGTTGATGCGCACCTTGCCCTCGCCCGACAGGCCGAGTTCCTTGACACGCTTCTTGGCGTAATCGCGCACGTCGTTGGCGCCGTGATCATTGCAGCAGGCATCGCCATTCTGGCGCTGGTTGCAGCAGAAAAACACGTGGTTCTTGAAATAGCGCATGTCCCTAGGGTCGCCTGGCAGTATGGAAAGGGTGAATTATACCCGCACACTCCCGGCCGGCCTCCCGCCTGCGGGCGTGTTTGCGGGCGAGCGCTCAGGCGCCGCCACCCCAGTCGCCGCCGTCGCGCCGCTGGTTGCGATCGCTGGCCAAGGCCATCAGATGGACCAGAGCCGCAAACGGCCACGCTGCCGAGACGATGCGCGTCAGTCCGTTGAAATTGAGGAAATGGCCTTGCCGCCATTCGGCCAGGAAGGCGGCGAGGTACGGATTCTCGGGGGCGAAGTTGACCACCGCGGCCGCAAACATCAGTGACAGGGCGGCCAACCCCAGGCGTGCCGGCCGCGGGAGGCCCGCGGCCAGTATGGCGAGCACGGCGCCCACGGCGGTGCCGAACAAGGCGCCCGGCGTGACCCAGAGCAGCATTTCCTGCGAACTGAACAACAGGCCGTAGGCAACGGTGCGAACCAGCAGGCCGGCTGTGAGCACCGCCACCATGATCACTCTCGAAGGCTGCCCGGCCCTCATCAGCGTGCCGGCGAACAGGCACACCGCGAGCGCGTTGGCGCCGGCCACCGCCGCCTCAACGCGCATGAAGAGTTCTGCCGGGTAGAGGCGGCCGCTCGGCGTCTGGAACAGGCTGCGCAGATCGCCGTTGCCGAACAGCAGGGTCTCGGGACTCAGCAGGGAGAACAGCCACAGTCCGAGCAGCACCAGGCCCAGGTCGATGCGCGCGCCGGAGCGGAACAGGCGGTAGCGCAGCGCCTGCAGCCCGTCTTCGCGCAACAGCATCCGCGCCGCGGCGACGCCGATGAGCGTGCCCATCAATGCGCCGGCTGCATTGGCGCCGAAGTCGATGTTGGAGGCGTAGCGGCTGGGTAGGTAGGTCTGCAGGGACTCCAGGCAGGCGCTCAGGGCGGTCGACAGCAGGAAGGTGAGGACCATGGCGCTCGCGCCACGCGCCACGGGATACAGCGCCAGCACGCCGAGGAAGCCGAGCGGCAGGTAGGCCAGCACGTTGACCGAAACATCGAAGGCCGTGATGTAGGGCGGTGGGCCCATCGCCAGCCACGCCAGCGGGGCGGCGCCGTTGTCGACCCAGCCCGAGAAGGGATGCAGGCTGGCGTAGACAACGAGCAGCGAGTAGGCCGCCACCAGGTAGCGCGCCAGGGGCGAGGGGCCCGCATTGAGTCGCATGCGGCCATTCTCGCATGTCGGCCGGGCCGAAGAATTCCCATTAACAATTAATAATAATCATGCAGCTCAGGTATTAGCCATAGGTATTTTCTGTGAAATTGATCATATCTGTCTTGCGAACCGCGGACCTCCAGCGGGCCTTGAGCGGCAACGTGCGCCGGAGCAAGCCGTGGCGGACATTCCCGCCTCAACGCCTGCGCCGGACCGGTCCAGCGTGACGTTCGGTCCCAGAGCGCCTGACGATGCGTGGGGCTACTCCCCTCGCGCTCGCCTGCTTCAGCAGGGCCTAACGGCAATTCCGGTAGGGTCTCTCAGATGGCGCCCAGCGCAGCCACGCCATCGGCGAGGCGGCGGTATTCCTCGCGGATGCGTTCGCGGCTCATGCCGAGCCAGGCGACGCGCGTGATGAGCGTGGACACGCCGCAGCGCTCCTTCAGCCAGCGGCCGCGCTGGGCGATCTGCGCCGGCGTGCCCAGCAACGCGGTCTGCCGCGCGTCCAGTGTTTCGCCGGCGGCGTTGCCGGGCTTGAGGTCGAGCTTGCGCGACTGGTAGACCTCCAGGCGCTGGCCCGACACATCGTAATGCCGCTCGAGCGCTGCCTCCACGCTATCGGCCACGCAGATCTGCCGCAGCAGCGCAATGGTGCCCGGCGGGCGCCCGTGTTCCTTGCGCGTCCTGTGGAAGAGATCGGCCAGACGCTCGATGCGGTCGAAGGGAATCTTCGAGGGGCCGACCCAGCCGTCGGCCAGTCGCGCGGCGCGCTGCACGGCGGCCTCCAGCTTGGCACCGACCCAGACCGTCGGGCCGCCCGGCGTCGCTGGCACGATGTGCGGTTCGAAGTTCTCGAAACCGTAGAAACGGCCGTCGTGCGTGACGACGGCTTCACGCCAGATGCGCGGCAGCAGTTGCAGGATCTCCTCGAAGCGCGCGGCGCGCTCCCTGGGGTCGATGCCGAGCGCGCGCAGTTCCTCAGGGATGTAGCCGATGCCGGCACCAAGGATGAAGCGTCCGCCGGTGAGCACGTCGAGCGTGGCAACTTCCTCGGCCAGCGCGATCGGGTGATAGACCGGGGCAACCATGACCGAGGTGCCGATGCGAGACTGCGGCGCCAGGTCGCCGGCGAGGCGCGCGGCGAAAGGCACCGGCTGCAGGATGGTGACCGGGCCGTAGCCCCAGTGCTGCGCCAGCATGAACAGGGTGACGCCGGCTTCCTGCCCCCATTCGAGCTGCCTTTGCGCGAGATCGAGCTGTTCCCGCGCCGGCATGTCGCGGGGTGTGTCGACGAGGAGTACGCCTACTTGCATTGTTCCGCCTTGCCTGAGTGTGGACGATACAGCGAGGATACGGCGAAGGCTGGTGCCGCGGCATGAAAGAATCAGGGGTGCGTCGCCGCCCCCCTGCCACCTCGCACGGGCATCGTGCGCAGCGCGCTACAAGCCGAAGAGCTTGATGATTTCGGCCTTGCGCGCAGCCGTTCCCGGGATCGGCGAGCGGTAGTCCTTGGGCAGCGAGTTGCCCAAGGCATGCACGGGGCCTGTCCGGGGTCGGCGTTGAACACCTGGTTGCCCTCGGCTGACAACAGATAGTTGGCGAACAGGCGGCCCGCATTGGCGTTCCTGGCCTTGGCGCGCGCCGTCAGCGTCACATGCTGCTCGACGCCCACGGATGTGTCGGGGATGATCATGGCGACGGGTGCGCCCTTGTCTTTTACGCCCTGGACCTGCGGTCCCACCGTGGGTACCTGGATGCTGCCCTCGCCTGCGCCCAGCGCCTGGGTGGCCGGGACGCCCGACGCGTACAGGCGCATGTTCTGGTCACGCAGCTTGGCAAAGAAGGACTCGCCGTACTTGTCGAACAGCAGCGCCCAGTGGTCGATGTAGGCGTCGGATGCGCGCGGATCGGGCAGCAGGATCTGCCCCTTCCATTTCGGATTGAGCAGGTCCGGCCAGTCCTTGGGCAGGTCGGCGCCTTTCACCTTGTCCGAATTGAAGGCAATGCCCCAGGGCGAGAGCTGGATGATGGCGGTTACGTTCCTGTTGAAGCGCGCGGGAAACTCGCCGCTGAGAATGGCTGGAACGCCTGCCGTCGCGATGGGCTCGAACCAGCCCTTCTTGATCCCGTTTTCGGCATAGGTGATGGCGTCGCCCGAGTTGATGATCAGATCGGCAGGAAAGGAGCCCGATTCGGCGTCGGTGGCGTAGCGTTGCTGCAGCAGTACGCTGTTGAAGCGCACGAACTTGGCGTTGATGCCGTACTTGGCCTGGAACGCGGCGCTGACGCGGCGTGGCACATTCTCGGTTTGCGCGCTGTAATAGGTCATCTCGCCCTCGGCCTTGGCGGCCTTGATGAGCGCTTCCAGTGCTGCCGCCGCCGCGGCCTGGCTGGGTGCAGGCGCGCGCGCCGCGGCCTGGGCCAGCTGCATCGTCTGCACTTTGGCAGACGCTGTCGTAGTGGCCGGTTGGGTAGTGTCGGCCCAGGTTGGCGAGGCGACGGCAACGGCGCCAAGCGCCGCTGCCAGCACATGCCAGGACTGCTTGCGACTTGCGCGTTCCATGATCGACCTCCCACAAGATGAAACGCTTGTTTCCGGACCGGCCGTGATCCGCCCCCGGGGCAATGATTTCCAGCCCGTGCCCAGTCTAATGTGCTTGCGGCGAGCTTGCTGGGGAAACTGCCGTCGTATCCATCGTTCGCCAGTCGTGGCCGATTGGCTCGCGTGCGATCGCGTCGGTGTGGGTCGCGTCACCATCCCGCCCCGCCAAGGCCGCTGAACGATCAGCGCAAATGCGGCATGGCCGTCAGCCAGAGGACCAGCACTGCCAGCAGCCCGGCGATCCAGGCGAGCAGGCGATTGCGGCGCCGCTCGGCGGCGACCAGGTCTTCCACTGACTCGCGCAGCCGGCCGAGGCGGTCTTCGGCGAGCAGTTGGTGCACCAGCCTCGGCACCTGCGGCAGGATTGACGCCCAGCGCGGCAGCTCGCGCTTCAGGTTCCGCGCCAGCCCGCGCCAGCCCACCTGCCGGTTCATCCAGCGCTCGAGATAGGGCTTGGCGGTTTTCCACAGGTCCAGTTCGGGGTCGAGGTCGCGGCCCAGCCCCTCGATGTTGAGCAGGGTCTTCTGCAGCATCACCAGCTGCGGCTGGATCTCGACGCCAAAGCGCCGCGAGGTCCGGAACAGGCGCAGCAGCACGTGGCCGAACTTGATCTCGCGCAATGGCCGGTCGAAGATCGGTTCGCAGACCGCGCGGATCGCCGCCTCGATTTCGTCGACGCGCGTCTGCGGTGGCACCCAGCCCGATTCAAGATGCACTTCGGCCACGCGCCGGTAGTCGCGGTTGAAGAAAGCCAGGAAATTCTGCGCGAGGTAGCTTTGGTCGCGCTCTTCCAGCGTGCCCATGATTCCGAAATCAAGCGCGATGTACTGGCCGCGACGCTCCTCCGCCCCAGCCGCGCCGGGGTCTACCAGGATGTTGCCCGGGTGCATGTCGGCGTGGAAGAAGCCGTCGCGGAACCTGGCTGATCGGCACGCCGTGCATGCGCTGCATGGTCATGACCGTTGTCGCGCAATAGTCCCAGTGTATTTCCGGCACCGCGAGCAGGGGCGAGGCGCTGAAATTGCGCCGCAGCTGGCTGGCATTGGCAGCCTCGCGCATGAGGTCGAGTTCGTCCTGCAGGTGGCGCGCGAACTCGGCCACCACTTCGCGCGGCTTCAGGCGGCGGCCATCGGCCCACACGCGCTCGACGATGAGCGCTGCGGTGTCCATGAGCGCGACATCTCGCCGGATGGCCGGCTCCATGCCCGGGCGCAGCACCTTGATCGCGACCTCCTCGCCGGCATTGCTGCCGTCGCGCAGCACTGCGAAGTGGACCTGCGCGATGGACGCGCTTGCCACCGGAATGTCCTCGAAGGCCGTGAACAGTTCATCGATCGATGCGCCCAGCGAGCTCTCGATTTCGGCGCGCGCCAGCGCGCCGTCGAACGGCGGCACCTGGTCCTGCAGCCGGGCGAGCTCGTCGGCGATGTCGAGCGGCAGCAGGTCGCGGCGCGTCGAAAGCACCTGGCCGAATTTCACGAAGATCGGCCCCAGTCCTTCGAGTGCCTGGCGCAGGCGCACCGCGCGCGGCGCCGAAAAGCGGTTGCCCCTGCCGATCCGCCCCGCGAGCCGGACCAGCGACGCCCAGCGGCCCACGCCCGCCGCGAGCACGAACTCGTCGAGTCCGAAGCGCCAGGCGACGGCAAAGATCCGGATCAGGCGGAAGATGCTCGACAAGAGGCGGCCCGGGTTCTGGTTTCGGTGGGGGGAATGAATGTAACAGATATGCCGCGCGCGACCGCGGGGCGAC
>VGIE01000035.1 GCA_016867955.1 Betaproteobacteria bacterium | reverse complement strand
CCACCACGGCCACAACATGCTTGAAGTTCCAACAATGCCAAACACCGCTGCCAGGAATCCCAAGGGCACTGAGCCCGCGTCTCCTAGAAAAGTCCGAGCAGGCGGGAAATTGAAAATGAGAAATCCCAGCGCGGCTGACGCCACGCACATATTTAGCGAGGCAAAGTCGGTAGCTCCTTGTAACCAGGCCGCAACTGCGTAAGCGCCAAAACCGAACAGCGCCATCCCCCCTGCCAATCCATCCGCTCCATCCATGAAGTTATACAAATTGATCGACCAGGCTATCGACAGCACTAACACGATAATGACGACCAAGGTCACCTCGTCGGCCCTAACCAGGACAAAGACAACTGCCACGGAGATATGCATTGCCAGCCGAAAAGCGACCGGCAAGCCCTGTCGATCATCGAAATAGGACGCTACGGCCAGGACTAGAGTTGATACAGCGGCAATCCAGGGATAGTGCGTCGAGAATGCCCATCCAACCAGCATTGCCGGCACAAGTGCCATGCCACCTGCGCGGGGAACGACCCCAATGTGAAGCGATCTCTGGTTTGGGCGATCGAGGGGGAGCAGATTCGGCCAGCGCAGCAGTACAGCCAGCAACACAACCGAGATCAGGAAGGATATGGCAGGGGCCGTCCACATATGCAGTTGCAAGCGCCGCTTCAGTCTGCCAGTTGTCGTTGGTGGAGACGAGGAGGATCGAACTCCCGACCTTCGCATTGCGAACGCGACGCTCTCCCAGCTGAGCTACGTCCCCACGTGGTCCGAATTTTACCCCCAGTCATGCCGCCTAACAACGCTCGTTCCCCTCGACGAGCGATTTTCCTGAGCTATGATGGCCGCTCTTTAAAAGGAGTGGGCATGCAGATCAACCCGCCATTCGGCTACCAGAAGATCGTGCCGTTCTACCGGAACACCCGGGTCCGGCTGCCTGAAGCGGGCGAACTGCCCGCCTTCGTGCGCGCGACCAACGGGGTGCCGGTCAGCTATACCGAGTTCGCGGTCGCCTGCCGCGACTATCCGCTGGCCTTCGTGACCACGGACGCGGGGAAGACCTTCTCCCCGGTGGCGATCATCGGCATCGCCGGCAACGAGAATCTCTTCGTCAGGGATGGCCTGTGGGACCCGTCGGTCTACCTGCCCGCCTACATCCGCCGCTACCCGTTCTGCATGGCGCGCGTGACGCTGGATGGCCAGGAACAGGCCGATCGCCTGGTCTGCGTCGAGGAGGCTTTCCTGTCCGATGTCGGCGAATCGATGTTCGACCCGGGCGGCAATCCGTTGCCGCGCTGGTCTGGCACAGGCAAGTTGCTGGAGGAATACGAACGCGATCTCGAGCGCACGCGGGAGATGTGCGGAATCCTGGCCGACTTCGGGCTGCTCGAGCCCTTCACGCTTTAGGCGGTGCTGGAGGGGGCTCCGCCGCTCAACCTCGGCGGCATGTACCGGGTGGAGGAAAAGAAGCTGGAGGTCCTCAATGCCGCCCAGCACAAGACGCTGATTCGCAAGGGCGTGATGGGCCGCATCTATGTCCACCTGATCTCGCTGGAGAATTTCGCGCGGCTGCTGGCGCGCAAGTCTGCAACCGCTGCCTAGTCGCTGGCGGCCCGGCGCAATCGGTCGAGCACGCCGGCCCAGGCGGGGGTATCCGGCGGCATTTCGACAAGGATCAGGTCTGCGCCGGCGGCGTCCAGCAGCCTGAGGTTGGCGTAGAGGTTGTGCGCATAGCTGGCTGCCACCGCCGCTTCGACGATCAGCAGCCCCGCCGGCAGCCTTGGCACCGCCACCTCGAGCCCCAGCGCGGCGATGCGCTTGCCCTTGTGGGTCGTCAACGCCTCGATCATGCCGGTGCGCTTGAGCAGGCGCACCTTGGCGCGCGGGGAATAATGCTTCTCGAGCGTGCCGGGCGCGCGCGGCGCCGCCTCGCCAGGGACAGCCATTGACACGCCGGCTGCCGCTTCCAGCTGCGCCACAGTCAGGCGCCCCGGCCTGAGGATGCTTGGTTGCTCCCCCGAACAGTCGACGATGGTCGACTCGATCCCCACCTCACAGGGACCACCATCGAGGATCGCATCGACCTCCGCGCCAAGGTCCGCACGGACATGCGCGGCCTCCGTCGGGCTGAGGCGGCCAAAGCGATTGGCCGACGGCGCCGCGAGGCCGCTTCCGAAGGCCTGCAGCAGCGCCTGCGCAATGGGATGTGCCGGAACCCGCAACCCGATCGTGTCCTGCCCGCCGGTCAGCGCGTCCAGCACGCCCTCGGCGCGCTTGAGCACCAGGGTCAGCGGCCCGGGCCAGAGGGCGGCGGCAAGCTTTCGCGCATGGTCGGGAATGTCGCGCGCCCACTGCGGGAGTTCATCCTTGCCGGCGATGTGCACGATGACCGGGTGCGTCGCAGGCCGGCCCTTGACCTTGTAGAGTCGTGCCAACGCCTCGGGATTACGCGCATCGGCACCTAGACCGTAGACGGTTTCCGTGGGAAAGCCGACCAGGCCGCCGCGGCGCAGCACTTCAACCGCTTCATCAACGGTCGCGAAGGTCAGGACCGCCGGGGTTGGTGGCTCGGATTGAGATTCGGGCCGAACGGCGGGTGCGGCTTCCACTAGTCAGGGAGCTTTGACGCCAGCACGGCCTTGGTCTGGCGCTCGCGGAATTCCTCGAGCTTGCGGGCCAGCGTGGTATCGCTCAGCGCCAGCATGGCCACCGCGAACAAGGCGGCGTTGGCCGCGCCCGCTTCGCCAATGGCAAAAGTCGCCACCGGAATGCCCTTGGGCATCTGCACCATCGACAGCAGCGAATCCAGCCCCTGCAGGTGCTTGGAGGGCACGGGCACTCCCAGCACCGGGAGCGTGGTCTTGGCGGCCACGACGCCCGCGAGGTGCGCAGCACCGCCCGCTGCCGCGATGAAGCAGCGAACCCCGTGCTTCTCCAGCGATTCGATCCATTCATTGAGCGCATCGGGCGTTCGGTGCGCCGATAGCGCCCGCGCATCGTAGGGGATGCCGAATTCCTTCAGCAGCCGGGCGGCAGGCTCCATCATGCCCCAGTCGCTGGTGCTGCCCATGACGATGCCTACGAGGGGTCGGGTTCGCGCCATTACGCATTCTCCAGATCTCGGCCGGTGAGGCGGCGGAGCGCTTCCCGGTACTTGTCAGCGGTTTTCGCAATCACGTCCGCCGGCAACCGCGGCGCCGGGGGCTTCTTGTTCCAGTCCAGCGTTTCCAGATAGTCACGCACGAACTGCTTGTCGTAGGACGGCGGGCTCGAATCGGGGCGGTACTGGTCCGCCGGCCAGAAGCGCGATGAATCCGCCGTCAGCACCTCGTCGATGAGGATGAGGTTGCCCGAGGCATCCAGCCCGAACTCGAACTTGGTATCGGCGATGATGATGCCACGCTCGCGGGCGTAATCGGCCGCCTCGCTGTAGAGCCGGATGCTGACGTCGCGCACTCGGGCGGCCATCGCTGCGCCGATCTTCGCTTCGACATCAGCAAAGGAGATGTTTTCGTCATGCTCGCCGACCTCGGCCTTGCTCGAGGGCGTGAAGATGATCCCGGGCAGCTTGTCGGCCTGCCGCAATCCCGCCGGCAGCGCGATGCCACACACGGCGCCGGTCTTCTGGTAGTCCTTCCAGCCCGAACCGATCAGGTAGCCGCGCACCACGGCCTCGATGGGCAAGGGTTTCAAGCGCTTGACCACCACCGCGCGCCCCTTCACCTGCGCCACCTCGTTGGCACCCTTCACCACCGACTCCGGCGCGATCGCCGTCAGGTGGTTGGGCACCACATGCGCGAGCCGCCCGAACCAGAAGTTGGCCAAGGCGTTGAGCACCTGCCCCTTTCCGGGGATGGGGTCGTCGAGGACGACGTCGAAGGCCGACAGCCGGTCGGTGGTGACGATCAGCAGGTGCCTGTCATCGACCGCATACATGTCGCGGACCTTGCCGCGGGTCAGGAAGGGCAGGCTCTTGATGGAGGAAGCAAGCAGCGTGGTTGCCACGGTAATGTCCAATCAGAGGGCGAAAAGTAAAGCGGCGGAACTGGAGCCCACCGCCATGAGGAATGAACGCAATTAAGCAGCCTTCTTCTCGAGACCAGACTGGTACTGGCCCATGGCCGCCAGACCGTTCAGGCGGGCGCGGTGGAGGAAAGCAGCCTGCGCGGCGGCGACATTGGTCGCCTGCCCCTTCCAGGTCTTGAGCGCTGCCTGCTGCAGTGCGCGCCCATAGGAAAAGGAGAGCGTCCACGGGCTGCCGCCCAGGCGGTTCATCGCGTCCAGGTGGGCTGTCGCCAGGGCATCACCCTGGCCTCCCGACAGGAAAGCAATGCCGGGCACGGCGGCGGGCACGGTGCGCTTGAGAACGGCGAGGGTTCGCTCGGCGACTTCCTTTACGCCGGCCTGCGCCGCGCAGTCCTTGCCGGAAATAACCATGGATGGCTTGAGTACGATCTGCTCCAGTGTCACGCGTTGGTTGTACAGCGCGTCGAACACGGCGCTCAGGGTCCATTCGGTAATTTCGTGGCACTGCTCGATGGTGTGATTGCCGTCCATCAGCACTTCCGGCTCCACGATCGGCACCAGTCCCTGCGCCTGGCAAATGGCGGCATAGCGCGCCAGCGCGTGCGCATTGGCCCAGATGCAGGTTGCCGAAGGGATCGCAGCTGGGACCTGCGCACCTGCAGCGCCAATCGTGATGACCGCGCGCCACTTGGCAAAGCGCGCACCCAGCGTGTAGTACTCGGCGCAGCGCTTGGCGAGCCCGTCGAGACCTTCGGTGACGGTTTCGCCCTTGCAGAACGCAAGGGGCTTGGCGCCGGTATCCGCCTTGATGCCCGGAATGATCCCCTGGCTGGCCAGCAACTCGGGAAACGGGGTGCCGTTCAGCGCGCGCTGGCGCAACGTTTCGTCATACAGGATCACCCCGCTGATATGGTCGCCGATGCCGCGGGATGTGAACAGCATTTCGCGATAGGCGCGCCGGTTGTCTTCCGTATTCTTTACACCAATGCTGTCAAAGCGCTTTTCGATGGTGCCGGTCGATTCGTCGGCGGCAAGGATGCCCCTGCCCTTGGCCACCATGGCCTTGGCCGTCTTTACCAGTTCACCAGAACTCATTCTGAGCCTCCAGGTTGCGTCAGCTTCATTTCAAAATTGAGGGGAGAGTTGCGCAACCAAGTCCCCTCGAACTCCCCCTACCTCGGGGCGCCTGATAGATTCCGTCAGGCGCTCCTGAAATATGGTTTTCGGGAGCCCAGGATTTTACCGTCTTACGCCGCCAAATTGCCAATATACAGGTACCGGCGACCGGGAAGATCACCTGCCAGAGTGGCTCCGGCGCGCCAATCGGCTCGCCGATGGTAATCACGATGAGGTCGCCGTCCTTGACCACGCCGTTTTCGACCAGCACCTTTTCGGCCTCCTCCAGCAGTTCCTCCCGGTCGCTGCCCACGTACTTCACCATGAGCGGATAGGTGTCGCGGAACAGCGCGGTGCGATAGCGCGTCGCCGTCTTGGAGGTCAGGGCGTAGATCGGCACACCGCAGTTCAGGCGCGACATCCATAGCGCGGTAGACCCTGACTCGGTCAGCGAGGCGATGGCATTGACCTTGAGGTGGAACGCCGTGAACAGCGCGGCCATGGCGATCGACTGGTCGACACGCGTGAAACGCCGGTTGAGGAACTCCTGGTCGAGCGCCACGGTCTGAGACTGCTCCGCCTCGACGCAAATCCTGTCCATCGCCTCGATGACCTTGACAGGGTACCGGCCGCTGGCAGTCTCCGCCGACAACATTACCGCATCCGTGCCGTCCAGCACCGCATTGGCCACGTCAGACACTTCGGCGCGCGTGGGCACCGGGCTGTCGATCATGGATTCCATCATCTGCGTCGCCGTGATCGTCAGCTTGTTCAGCTCCCGTGCCAGCCGGATCATGCGCTTCTGCAGGGAAGGAACCGACGCATCGCCCACCTCCACCGCAAGGTCGCCGCGCGCGACCATGATTCCGTCAGACGCCGACATGATGTCATCCAGCGTGTCCGGCTGCACGGCCTCGGCACGCTCGATCTTCGCGATCAGGAAGGCCTCGCCGTCGGCCGCTCGCAGCAGCTGCCGCGCCATGCACATGTCCGCGCTCGACTTGGGAAAGGACACGGCGAGGTAGTCGGCCTTCATCTTCGCTGCCGTGCGGATATCCTCCATGTCTTTTGCCGTCAGCGCCGGCGCCGAGAGCCCACCGCCCTTGCGGTTGATGCCCTTGTTGTTGGACAGGATGCCGCCGTGCACAACCCGGCACCGCACCACGCTGCCATGGACATTCACCACCTCGAAGACGATGCGGCCGTCGTCAAGCAGGAGCATGTCGCCGTCCCGCACGTCGCGCGGCAACTCCTTGTAGTCCAGCCCGACGCCGTCCTGATCACCGAGTTCCCGCGCGGCATCCAGCGTGAACATGTCGCCGTCGGCCAGCGTGATCTTGCCAACCTTAAACTTGCCGATGCGGATCTTCGGGCCCTGCAGGTCGGCCATGATGGCGACGGTACGCCCGGTCTTGCGGCAGATCTCATTCACAAGCGCTGCGCGCTTGATGTGGTCGTCGGCCGTTCCGTGCGAGAAGTTCAGCCTCACCACGTCGACACCCGCGACAAACATGCGCTCAAGCACTGCCGGGTTGCTGGACGCGGGGCCCAGCGTTGCAACGATCTTCGTGCTGCGGAGCATGTGTGCCTTCTCAGGTTGAAGCGGAGTCCGGACTGGTTCCGACGATTCCTTGCGCCGCTCGTATTGTTAGTTCAATGCCTGCGGGAGAGGCGCACGAATCCCGCCTGCACGCTCCTCCAGCGCCTCGATTGCCGGCAGGTGTTTGCCTTCGAGGAACTCCAGGAAGGCACCGCCCCCCGTCGATATGTACGAAATTCGGTCCGTGATTCCATACTTGGCAATTGCGGCCAGCGTATCGCCACCACCGGCAATCGAAAAAGCCGGGGAATCCGCGATGGCGTTTGAGATGGTGCGCGTACCGCCACCAAACTGGTCCCATTCAAATACGCCGACTGGGCCATTCCAGACGATGGTGCCGGCGCGACCGAGTATTGCGGCAAGGGCGGCAGCGCTCTGGGGACCGATATCCAGGATCAAGTCGTCATCAGCCACGTCGCGGACTGCCTTGATCTCGGCCGGTGCCGTCGCCGAAAACTCCTTTGCGGTCACCACGTCGATGGGAAGCAGAACATTTCCTCCCTTCGCCATGATGGCAGACATGACCTTGTTTGCCGCCCCGACCAGCCCCGGCTCGGCCAGCGACTTGCCGATCCTTGCGCCGGTGGCGAGGAGGAAGGTATTCACAATGCCGCCCCCCACGATCAATTGATCGACCTTGGCGGCAAGCGACCCCAGTATGGTGAGCTTCGTCGACACCTTGGAGCCGGCCACAATGGCCACCATTGGCCGCGCCGGGTCGCTCAATGCCGTGCCCAGCGCATCGATTTCCGCGGCAAGCAGCGGCCCGGCGCAGGCGATGGGCGCATAGCGCGCCATGCCCGAAATGGTGGCCTCGGCGCGATGCGCCGCGCCGAAAGCATCGTTTACGTAGATGTCGCAGAGTGCGGCCATGGCGCGGGAGAGCCCTTCGTCATTCTGCTTCTCGCCCTTGTTGAAGCGGCAGTTCTCGAGCATCACGACTTCCCCGGGCCGAACATCAACTCCCTGGACCCATTCCCGTCTCAAGGGAACCGGACGGCCGAGCAGCTCTGACAGCCGCCTCGCCATGGGAGCGAGGGAATCGGCCTCGTTGAACTGCCCTTCCTTCGGCCGCCCAAGGTGCGATGCGACCATGACGGCGGCACCTGCCTTGAGCGCATGCTCGATGGCCGAAACCGTCGCCCTGATGCGCGTGTCGTCGGTGATGTTGCCCGCGTCGTCCCGCGGCACGTTGAAATCGGCGCGAATGAATACCCGCTTTCCCGCGAGGTCCTGGTCATACATCCTGAGAACATTCACAAGCGTTTCCTCAACCGCCATGATTTCCCATCAGTCGCCGCACAGCCCACGGAACCCCTGGGCAATGTCGTGCCCTTCAAAATCGCGCGGCATTCGCCGGCTTCGATCTACTTTGCCGTCATCAGGACGACGGTGGTGTCGAGCATGCGGTTGCTGAAGCCCCATTCATTGTCGTACCAGGACGAGACCTTGACCAGCGTGCCGTCGGACACCTTGGTCAGCGAGGCATCCAGAATTGACGAAGCCGGATTATGATTGAAGTCAATCGACACCAGCGGCTCGGTGCAATACTCGAGCACTCCCTTGAGATCGGTTTCCGAGGCGTTCCTGACCGCCTGATTGACCTCTTCGACCGTCGTCGCCCGCTTGGCCACGAAGGCCAGGTCGACAATCGACACGTTGATGGTCGGCACGCGGATCGAATAACCGTCCAGCTTGCCGTTCAGGTGCGGCAGCACAAGGCCCACCGCAGCAGCCGCGCCGGTCTTGGTCGGGATCATCGACATGGTCGCCGAGCGCGCGCGCCGCAGGTCTTCATGATAGACATCGGTCAGCACCTGGTCATTGGTGTAGGAATGAACCGTCGTCATCAGGCCGGAAACCACGCCGATGCGGTCATCGATCGCCTTCACCAGCGGTGCGAGGCAGTTGGTGGTGCAGGAGGCATTCGATATGACGGTGTGAGAGCCCTTCAGCACCGAATGGTTGACGCCATAGACAACGGTGGCGTCCACGTCCTTGCCGCCCGGCGCGGAAATGATCACCTTCCTGGCACCCGCGGCAATATGCGCAGCCGCCTTCTCCTTGCTGGTGAACAGGCCCGTGCACTCGAGCACCACGTCGATCTTCAGGTCCTTCCACGGCAGTTCCGCGGGATTGCGCTTGGCGCAGACCTGGATGCGGTCGCCATTCACCACCATGAAATCGCCGTCGACGGCAACGGTACCCGGGAACTTCCCTTGCGCAGTATCATAGCGCGTCAGGTGCGCGTTCGTCTGCGCATTGCCGAGGTCGTTGATGGCAACGATCTGCAGGTCATGCTTCTTGCCGCTCTCATAGAGGGCGCGCAGGATGTTCCGGCCGATGCGGCCATAGCCATTGATGGCAACTCGAATGGTCATTCGCTCGATCTCCCAAGAATCATGAATGCCGTCAAAGGACCCCTTTGACCGCGCGAACCACGTTGTCGATGGTGAAGCCGAAGAATTTGAACAGTTCGCCCGCCGGGGCGGATTCGCCGAAACGATCGATGCCGATCACGGCCCCCTCGAGTCCGACGTACTTCCGCCAGAAATCGGACACCCCGGCCTCGACGGCCACCCTGGGCACGCGCGCGCGTCCACGATCGCCCAGCAGGACGCTGTCGCGATAACCGGCGTCCTGGCGATCGAACACGGATGTCGAAGGCATGCTGACGACGCGCACCGGAATGCCTTCGGCGGCCAGCGCCGCCTGCGCACCGAGCGCAAGCTGCAGCTCCGAGCCTGTGCCGATGAGAACCGCACGCGCCGGGGGTGCATCCGACAGCACGTAGCCACCGCGTCGAACGGCATCCGCGCCACTGTTTCCAGCCGCAAGGTTGCGCTTCTGTTCGGGCAGGTTCTGCCGGGACAGCAGCAGCGCGCTGGGGCCGCTCCGGCGCTCTATCGATGCCATCCAGGCCACTGCCGATTCGAAGGCATCGGCGGGACGCCAGACGTCCACGTTGGGGATCAGGCGCAGCGTCGCCGCATGCTCCACGGACTGGTGCGTGGGCCCGTCCTCGCCCAACCCGATCGAATCGTGCGTATAGACGTGAATGCCGGGTATCCGCATCAAGGCGGCCATCCGGATGGCGTTGCGTGCGTAGTCTGAAAAGGTCAGGAAGGTGCCGCCATAGGGCAGAACGCCGCCATGCAGTGCAAGGCCGTTCATGATGCCCGTCATGCCGAACTCGCGGACGCCGTAGAAGATGTAGTTGCCTGCCGCCGTCCTGCCCACGGGCTTCGAGCCGGACCACAGGGTCAGATTGGAGCCCGCGAGGTCCGCGGAGCCGCCGACAAGTTCCGGCAAGACCGGCGCAAGCCCTTCAATCGCGTTCTGCGAGGCCTTGCGGGTCGCGATGCTTTCCGCGCCGGCGGCGATCTTCGCCAGGAGTTTCTCGCAGGCCTCGGTATAACCCGATGGCAAGGCGCCTGCCGCGCGGCGAAGGAACTCCTGCGCAAGCGCTGGGAACTGCCGTTCATACGCAGCAAAGAGCGACCGCCACACCCGCTCCCGGCGGGCGCCTTTGCGACGCGCGTTCCAGCCGCGGTAGATTTCCTGCGGGATCACGAACGCCGGGTGGGGCCAGCCAATCGCTTCCCGGGTCGCCGCGACTTCCTTCTCGCCCAAGGGTGCGCCATGCGCCCCGCCGGTGTTGGCCTTGCCCGGTGACCCCTTGCCGATGATGGTCTTGCAGCAGATGAGGGTCGGGCGATCCGCGGTTTTCCTGGCCTTGGCGATCGCACGACTCACGGCCGCGGCATCGTGCCCGTCAATGTTCGGAATGACCTGCCATCCATAGGCCGCGAACCGCTTTGGCACGTCATCCGTATACCAGTTCCGGATCGAGCCCTTTTCCGAGTCGATGGAGATCCCGTTGTCATCGTACAAGGCGATCAGTTTCCCCAGCCCGAGCGTCCCCGCAAGGGAACAGACCTCATGGGAAATCCCTTCCATCATGCAGCCGTCGCCGAGGAACACATAGGTGTGATGGTCGACGATGTCGAGGCCCGGCCGGTTGAACTCCGCGGACAGCAGGCGCTCGGCAATCGCCATTCCCACCGCATTGGCGATTCCCTGTCCAAGAGGGCCCGTCGTCGTTTCAACACCCGGCGCCATGCCGTATTCCGGATGGCCGGGCGTCCTGGAGTGCAACTGCCGAAACCGCTTGAGCTCTTCGATGGGCAGGTCGTAGCCGGTCAGGTGCAGCAGTGCGTAGAGCAGCATCGACCCATGGCCATTCGAGAGCACGAAGCGGTCCCTGTTGGGCCAATGCGGATTCGCCGGATTGTGATTCAAGTGCTTGGACCAGAGCGCAACCGCGATTTCCGCCATCCCCATCGGCATGCCAGGGTGCCCACAGTTGGCTGCCTGCACGGCATCCATGGCCAGTGCGCGTATCGCCCCTGCCAGATCGGGTTTTGAAGCGGGCGTGTTCAACATGGCAGTGGCGTTGTCATTGCTCTTCATTCGGTCGGCAGCCCGGTGGGGAAGACGGGATCTTGCAAGGCGGGAAAGTTGTAATTATCGGGCATTCTTGTACTCTTGGCGAGAACGCACCGGAACTGAACTTGACATCCGGGCCGTATGCACTTCGGATTCCAGCCCAACGTTCCCGGACAGATCCAATGAATAAACATCGCATTGCCTTTCTCGGGCTTGGCGTCATGGGATTTCCCATGGCGGGACACCTCGCAACCCGGGCCGGGTACCCGGTGACGGTGTACAACCGCACGCGATCCCGCGCCGAGGCATGGCTTGAAAAGCACGCTGCCGCCGGACCGCATTTGCAGATTGCATCGACGCCG
>VGIE01000034.1 GCA_016867955.1 Betaproteobacteria bacterium | reverse complement strand
AGCCCGCTGCTCACTTGGACCCACTGGTCGGAACTGCCCCGCTCCAGAATTTCAACCACGTAACGATCGTCCGTGTCGTAGCCCGACCAATCGAATCTGAAGCGGATGGACTGACCGGGATTCAGCGTCTCGCTGCCGAGCGTGGCATCGAATAGGCGAGCCTGGAGGCGCACGACATTGGGACTGAGGTTTCGGAACGTGGCGCACCCGCAATTCAGAATATCTGCGGATATCCCGATCCCCCCACTGTCGTACAGGACACCCTGAAAATACGGTTGACGCGGTGTACAACTCGTCATGAGGGTTGCGGCCAGCAGCCCCCCAGTCACCACGGCTGTGCGACCGTTGATACGCTCGCGCATGATGGACGAGAATTCTAGCACTTTGCTCGACTCACGGCTGAGCATAAGACGGGCTGCTTGGCGAGCTTCGTCGCACACGAGGCAGCTGGCCGCTGCGTGGACCTGCTAGCCCCGCCGACAGTGTTGACCAACGCCGCACTGGTGCTCGAGATTATCGGGAGTGGCTACGAACTGCGCGGTGACGGGACCGAAGTCGCCACCTTGTCGGGACGAGCCTTCGATGCCGTAATCAGGAGGATGAGTCCGGTAATCACCGGGGTGCATACCAGTGCCGCAATAAAGAAGCCGATGAAGCCGAACTTCCGGTGTCGACCGAAATAGCCCACCAAGACGCAGGTCAGAATGTAGAGGACAGCCATCGCGACCGGCAGGAAGCCAGGACCGGGCCCCGCCCGGTCCTGGGTTAGATATTACGCCGCCTGTGCCGCGCCAGCGCGGAATTCGGCTTCGAAGTGTCCGCGCAGCTTGTCGGGGTTCAACGTAAGGAAGTTCCCACCCGTTTCGAAATGCATCATGAACACCTTGCCGATCGCATAGGTGAGGGCCGACGCGAACACGCTGACGCTTACCATGCCGAGCGTCGTACCGACCAGAGGCACGCTCTTGAGCAGGCTACCGCCGGCTCCGTACGCTACTTTGGTTGCACCAAGGCTGCCGGTCAGTGCCGCGACAATGGCCATCACCTGCTCTTTGGCGGGCATCGGCACGTTGTACTGCTCAGCAAGCTTTCGAATCATCGCGTACTGGACCCCGCCAATCCCCAACATGTCCAGCCCGGGCGCGGGAATCAGGCCTGCGGCACCAGCCAGCAACGAGTACTTGTTGATGGCGGACCGTGCGGTAACTTGTTTTAGCGTCATGACTTCAAAGCTCCTCGTGTAAGGTCAGCGTAGCCCAATAGCACGCCGACGTAGTATACCTGAATCCGGTTGCCCTGAGTAGACCTCGTCTACTCGGGTTTCCCAGAACCGCCCGATCTTGCCGATTCGTCGTAGAAGTGACGCCGGTAGTAGTCCCGGAGGCGGTCCGGATCGAAGTCAAGCAGGGTGCCGCCCGACTCAAAATGCTGGATGAACACCTTGCCGATGGCGTAGGTCGAGGCGGCGGATAACGCCGACATAGCGGCCCAGCCGGCGAGCCAGCCTACTCCGGGAATGGCCCGCGCAACGCTTCCGAGCACAGCCCAGCCCGCACCTCTTGAAACCGCCGAACCCGTGAGCGCCCCAATCAACGCCCGCGCCCGGTTGCCATAAAAGGGGACTTGGTAGTAGGTGGCCAGCTGGTGCACCAGGACGTACTGGAGTCCCGTCAGCGCGACGAAGTCCAAAATAGGAACGGGGAGTGCGCCGGCGGCCGCCGCCAGCTTCGCCTGCGACTTCACCATGTGCACGGCAATGATTTCTCGGTCGGTCATGTCCGGTTCTCCTTCGCCGGCGGTATCTCATCCTTAAAGACACGGCCGTCCTGAAGCTTGATGATTCGGTCGGCCAAGCCGAAGTAAGCGTCATCGTGCGTCGCAACGATGACGGTCTTGCCTCGGCGGTGCAGCTCGGGCAGGATGCCCTCGTAAAAATACTTCCGGAACTCCGGATCCTGGTCGGCGGCCACTTCGTCAAACACCAGCACGGGACGGTCCTCGATCAGAGTCACCACCAGCGCCAGCCGCTTTCGCTGCCCGGTCGACAGGTCGAGGGTCGTGAATCGCTGGTCTCGGTAACTCGTCTTGTCGTTCAGCCGCACCTTCACGAGCAGCTCGTTGACATACCCATCGTCGGTATCACGATGGCCGAACACACGATCAAACAAGTGATAGTCCGAGAACACGGCGCTGAAGTGGCTACGGTACCACGCGGCATTCCCTCGGCTAATCGCCGTGTCATCGAGACACACTACCCCCTGGTGGGGCGCATAAAGTCCGGTCAACACTTTTAGGAACGTCGACTTGCCGCTGCCGTTGCCGCCGACCACGAACAACATTTGTCCTTGCGGAATCGATAGGTCGGTCGGACCGAGAGTAAAGAGCGGAACGCCCTTGCCGTCTAGATACTGGAACACCGTCTGGCGCATTTCGATGGTGCCGACATTCGTCTTGGGAGGCACCCCACCGGTCCCGGGTTCCGCGCCGGCGCCGGTCACGAGTTCCTCGAGGTCGAAAATGTTCTGCGCCGCGACATTGGCGGCCGCAAACAGCGGCAGCGCACCGACGACACCTGACAGCGGACCGATGATGAACAGAATCGCAGCCGTCGACTTGATGACCACTTCGGAGAAGGTCGGTGTCAGGCGCGGCAGCAGGAACACAATCGACGCGACCAGTATGTAGAACGCGGCCTGCGCGGACAAGAAATGCACTACTTGGCTTTCGTCAGCCTGCACCTTGGTCTTCGACAGCCGTTGGGACAGCTCCCGCAGGTAGGTATACAGATCCTCACTGCGAGGCTCGCTCATCTTGACTTCCTTGAACCCATCCAGCAGGTGGCCCACGGATTCGATGAAGGCGTGCTCCTGTTCGGTGGCCGACCTGAGCAGGCGGCGATATTCGCCTGCGTGGCGGAGGTGGACGAAAACCCCGGAGGCCGTCACCACAATCGCCAGCACGAATGCCAGGGGCGAAAGCCACGCGAGGTAGACAGTCGTAAACAGCACCAGCAGTAACGACTGGCTGGCAATCATGAGGGCGCCGGCCATCTGCGAGATCGTCTGCGTCTCGCGCGTCAGGCCTGCGTAAATGCGCGCACGGCCAATGCGCTCCATCGCGATCAGGTCGGCATGGCGTATGCCGTCGGCGATGTTGGTACGGATGCCGTCGAGGATCCGTTCGACCTCAACCACCGATGTTCGCAGCACGTGGCGCTGCGAAAACCCGTAGGATGTCATGACGATGGCAAACAACGCGAGGTACCAGCCGCTGACCAGTTCATTTACCGCCTGTTCTGCCGCCGCGTTGACGATTACCAGCAATAACGCGGAACTGAGCCCGGAGACGGCGAGCACCAGCAACAGCTCGAGATTGAACCGGTTGGACCCCCGCCGCAGCAGCCGCAGCAGTGGGAAGTTCTCGGCGAAGCCCGCCGCGCGCTCTGCTCCCCTCACGCCGGCGTCCGCGGGCCCGGGCCAGCTGAGGGTGGCGCCTTCGGCGCCCGGCCGAAGGGCACGAGGACCAACGACAACATCACTTCAAACGGCTTCGCCAACAATACAATCGCCGCCGGCACCTTGATCAGCGCATCGCGATCCGCCTCGCTCATGGCGTCTGATGCGGTAACTGACGACGCCGGTTGTGCAGTGGTGACCAGAGTGGTCGAATCGGATGCCGCGGGTGCAGCGGGTGTAGCGCGAGCCCCCGTTAGCGCGACCGGCGGTGCCATGGCCACTGGAGCCGGACCGGGTGCCGGCGGCGCCGCAGGCCGAGCGGCCCACGCCGCAGCGTCCGAAGTGGTCATATCCTGCGGGGCCTTGAACGAGATGGGTTTCTTTTTCTTACGCTTGTCGCGTTGGTTTGCACTCACGGCTGGCTTTCCGCAGGCACCCGAGACGCGGTCGGCGCACCGGGCCTGCTCAACAGGAATGAAGTGAACCGCTGGTAATCGTCCGCACCCCGGCTCGAAGGCGCATATTCGAAGATTGTCTGCCGCGACGCAGTGGCATACGTGAGGTCCAGGCATTGCCTGATGCCGGGCGCGTACAGCAGCGTGGCCAGTTCCGCGTCGGCCTGGAGGGCCTGCATGGCCGCCTTCGTCGCATTCGTCACGCTGTTAACCATCGTCGGCAGCACGAAGGCCGCGCCCGCCAGCCGATGGCCGCGGCGCTCCGTCATGGTTCGGACGCCTTGGAGCGTGCGCCGAGCCCCCATGATCGCCATCCAGTCCATGGCGACCGGCATCACCATGTCCGTGGCGGCAGTCAGCACGTTGTAGGTTAGCAAGCCCATGGCCGGCGACGAGTCGAGAATGGCCAAGTCATAAGGCAGCGACGCGAGCCGCTGGTTGAGGAGTGAGTCCGAGTCTCCCGGTAAAAGTGCGGCATCGAGGAGGAACGCTGCCGGGCTCGAGCCGAGGACATCGAGGCCTGGGCGAACGTTGACAATTGCAGCGGCCGCATCGCAGCGCCCCAGCATGACATCGTTAAGCGTGCGCGAAGGGCGCGCCGAAAAGACCTCCCCCGCGGTGCCTTGTGGATCGGCGTCGACAAGCAGCACCCGATGCCCCAGCATCGCCGCGCATGCGGCCACGTGAACGGCGGTGGTCGTCTTGCCCACCCCCCCCTTCATATTCACGACAGCGATGCGTCGCACGAGAGCGGGCATTATAGTGCAAGGCAGATCGGGATGTCGACACTACCCTCGTGCTCGTCACAGTCGTGCCTTCGGCATTCGCCGGTCGGGGTGGAGGAGTGCTCTTAGACCATCGGCCTCAAGATCACCATTCGTTGCGACCACAGTTCAAGCAGCTCATCGACGAGCGCTGCACGCACGTCCTCGGTGACCCCTTTGGTCAACTGCGCCATGGTCTGTCGGCCGTCGGCCATCGCGAGTGCGGTGTACATGGTCGAGGACACGCTTCTTGATTTGCCCCCACTGTAGTTGAACACCGCGTCGTGCGTCAGATCCCCGGACTGGTCCCGGCTTTCACGGACGATCAGGCTGGTCGGTCTCGACACCACGAGCTCCAGCCACTGGGTGAATGGCACGGCGCGTTTTGTGATCAGGGCGTCTCCGACGATGAGCGCGTGCAAGTCGGTCGTCAAGAAACAGACGATGGCGTCTTCCACCGAATCGACAATCGGTTCCGCGTGATTGTTGAATGAGGTGTTGAGCACAACAGGCACGCCGGTGCGGCGCCCGAAGGCGTCGATCAGGCGCCAGTAACGAGGATTGACCTGTTCCCGCACCGTCTGGACCCGAGCCGTGCCGTCAATATGCGTCACGGCACCAAGCACGTCACGCTGCTCAGGCTGCACCTGCAGCACAACGCTCATATAGGGAAAATCCCGCTGCGTGGGCGGCACGACGAAGAAGTCGGCGACCCGTTCTTCCAGCACCGATGGCGCAAACGGACGATATGCTTCGCGCTTCTTCACCATCCGATTGATGAGGTCCTTGTGCTGCGCTGGGCGCGGATCAGCGAGGATGCTGCGATTGCCGAGCGCCCTCGGGCCAAATTCCGATCGCCCCTGGACCCAACCGATCACCTTGCCGTCAGCCATCAACCCGGCACCAGCCTCACAGGGATCATCCTGCGGTGACGCTTCGAGCCATGGCGACCACCCGTCGAGGACCTTGAGAATTGTTGCGGTGTCGGGCAGATCCGTCCCCCAGAACACGTCGGTCAAGGGCGCTACCCCTGCCCTGCGCGTTTGCTGGTCCACGGCCAGGGCGGCTCCCAACGCGCCTCCGGCGTCATGCGATGCTGGCTGCACGAACACACGATCGAAGAGACCGGAGTAGACGAACTTGCCATTCATCGAGCAGTTGTGTGCCACTCCACCAGCCATGCATAGATGACGGTGGCCGGTGAGCTCGGCAAAATATCGGATCACGTGAGTGCCAACAATCTCGAGTGCTTCCTGCAGGCCCGCAGCGAGATCGAGATGCTCTTGTGTGAACGGTCCACCTTTGCGGCGTGGCGTGATGTGCGCGTAGAGGTCAGTGACGCGATCGAGATGAAGTCGGTACTCGCCGTCGGGGAGCAGCTCATACAGCGACCGGAGCGCCCGACGGAAGCGCCCAGCGTCCCCATACGGCGCCAGACCCATCACTTTGTACTCATCGAAGATGTCGTAGCCGTGAAAGCGGATGACGTCGCGGTACAGAAATCCGAGGGAATGCCGGTCCGGGATGGATCGCAGAACAGACAGTTCGCCATCCCGGCCAGAGTAGATGACGCCCGACACGCCCTCACCCTGCCCATCGATCGTCATCACGAGCGCCTCGTGGAGGCCGGACATCTGAAACGCGGTGACGGCGTGGGCATGGTGATGGAAGACGAAATGCACCTTCTCTGGAGGGATGGTTCGACCGAACTCCGCCTCCACGACGTGTTGCACCATGGCGCGCCCCGTGAGCAACTGAGGGACACCGGGACGCTTCAGGTGCATTTCTCGCAACACACCGTCTGTGTACTGCTCGGTGGCGTAGTAGGCAATGGCATCGACATCCCCGAGGGTGACTCCGGCCTGCTCGAGGCAGAATCGCATCGCTGGTCCTGCCGACTTGTTGGTGTGTTTGATACGGCTGAGCCGTTCCTGTTCGATGCCGGCGATGACCACGCCGTTCCGGACCAGCACGGCGGCAGAGTCGTGGATCTCATCGTACGCGAAGTCAAAGAGTCGTTCGTGGTCGCGATCGATGCCGCCTGAAAATCCAAGGGTGAGCATGTGTCAAAGGGTGATCGGATCGAGAGCGGCCCGCAGCCGGTTCAGGATCGCGTCACGATGGTCGTGTAAGAAGAAGTGATCGCCGTCAAACCATTGGGTAGTGAATGCCGACGCAGTGAGCGCTCCCCAGGGGACGATCTTCTCGGCGGTCACCCGGGCATCGCCCGTGCCCGACAGGGCGGTGATGGCGCACGGCAGCGGCGGCTCAGCTTTATACCTGTAAGTTTCCATGACCGTGAGGTCTGCGCGCAGGGCCGGCAACACCAGTTCGAGCAGCTCCTGATGTTTAAAGACCTCCTGTGGAATGCCCTGATACCGTTGCGACACTTCTCTCACCAGGGCATCGTCGGGCAGTATGTGCAAGAGGCTGTCATCGCGCGGGACCTGTGGTGCTGTCGCCCCGGAGACATAGAGCGTCACTGGGGGGGGGCGCCGTCGTCGTCCCAGTTCACGGACGAGTTCAAAACTCACAAGCGCACCCATGCTGTGGCCGAACAGGAGGTACGGACGGTCGGTCCATGGCGCCACCTGTTCGGCCAACACAGGGATCAGCGTCGACATCGCGGTGAACGGCACCTCGCGCAGCCGGTTTTCCCGACCGGGCAGTTGCACGCTGCGCACCTCGATTCCTGCGACCGAGAGGGCCCGTGCCCACGTGTGATACACCGACGCTCCAGCACCGGCATAGGGCACACAGATGACACGGGTCGCCGCCTGCGCGTTGGGCACTGGCACGCTGAACCACGCCGGCGCCGAGGATGTGCTCATGCTTTTGGTTTCGTGCCAGGCGTCCCGTCCATCCGTTGCCGAAGGCTCAGTGGGCGCATGTCGGTCCAGACGTCCTTAATGAAAGCCAAACACTCGTCCTTGGTTCCACGCCGACCAACTTCCCGCCAGCCGGCCGGCACGTCTTTGAAGTCGGGCCAGATCGAGTACTGCTCTTCGTGATTGACCACCACACGATAGATCGTGGTGTCCTGTTCGTCATTCATGCTCATAATCGTCTCTCGTTAGCAACGTGCAATCTGATTCTAGTGCGTGCCACCGCGCGTGAGGGTGGCGACCCAGTCGCGCTTCAGGTCAATAGAGAGTGACGCCTCACGCGCCGCACCGCCGAACCCTGCGGTCATTGAAGGCGCGGCCAGCGTTCCCATATCCCCGACGAAGGTGTCGAGCAATGCGGCCAACCGCTCATTCGCCTGGCTGGCAACGACCGGATCGCCGGAACCCGCGCCGCGCGCAAGTTCGCGCCACTTCGGGTGCAGCGACAATCGTCGCCGCACCGCTTCGCCCATGAGATCGGCCCATGAGGGCTGACTGAACGTAAAGTTCAATGCCAGGCCACTGGCGCCGGCGACGGTCGAGTGCCACCACGCATTCGGCAAGAAGAGCACAGAACCCCTTCGCAAGTGGTAGGTATCGGCATCAGCAGGCATCGCCGTGATGAACCGGTCACGCGCCTGCATTTGTAGTTCAGGCGGCACCTCACCGCCCATGACGAAGCGTGTGGTTGGATTGGTGATCGCCGGGTTCGGCGCCAGTTTCCAGATCTTCTCGCCACGCAATTGCACGACAAAGTTGGCGTTCTGATCGAAGTGCGGTGCGGCGCCGGCATCGAGCGGCGTCGCGTAGACGATGCATCGCGCGTTGGTCAGGCTGGGCAAGCCCAGATCGGCCTGCAGGCGCCGCAAGACGGGCACAAGGCGGGGCACACTGAGATGGACCGCGTTGAACACCAGGGCGTAACCGCGTTTCCACAGCTCCCACGCCTGATCGGGCGGCACTGATGGCGCATCACCCTCGTCGCCAGACTTCGCGGGGAAGACCGTGACGACTCCGCGCCACGCCTGCAGCAAGCTTTCGACGCTGTCCAGTTCTGGAATATCACACAGGCCGGTCAATCGCTCGACCGGGCCGTGTTGAAACAGCGGCCGGTTCGGCCAGTGCTCGGAGAGGAACTGGCTGGCGGGCATCGGCGCCATCAGCAATTCGATTCCGGACTTGGCAGCGGCACTATCGCCACCGGCGAAGCGGAAGAACGACACCGCCTGGGGTGCCAACGTGAGCTCTCCTGCGATCGTCAGGGCACCCTTGTAGTAGAGCTCCATGCCTTTTTCAGGCGACGCGACCAACTCGCGAAACGTGAGATCGGTCATGCGTGCAGTGAGGTCTGCTCGCGGATCGAGGCCTGGCTCGACTGTTGGGACCAGACCGCGGAGAAAGACCGTCCACTGGCCCACATCGGTGATGTCTACGGCAAGAGTCACACCGAGACGAAACAGTTGGCGTTGCCGTTCCAGCTGCTGCGGCACGATGCGCTCGAAGAATTCGGTCGCGTTCATCGTCGGACATCTCCCGGCTTCACCATGAAGCCACTCGAGAAGAAGTAGTTGAAGTACACATGCAACAGAGGGGGATCGATCGCCGGACATGCGAGGCCAGCGGGCTGCAGAATGGCGATGGCGTTTTCGCACGGTACGGCCGGCAGTGCCGACAGATCCGTGTCGACGGGAATATCGGCAAACCCGCCGGACTCGACGGGCCGGAACAGCGGGAGCAGCGTCTTCAGTGCGTTGTCGTGCTTCTGACAGAACTGGATCAATCGGGAGCGCCACTCTGCATATGGCACGATGTCGAGTGGAATGCCGATTCCGGGCATGAAGTCGAGAATGGTGCGCCATGTGACCAGCGCCGGGTGCACGAGATGGAATCGCTGTCGTGTAAAGGCCTCGGGGGACTGCGCAATGGAGACGATCGCGTCCGCGACATAGTCAACTGGCGACATGCAGTCGAAGAAATGTCCAGCAGGCGCCGCACCAAGCTCTGCACATCCCTTGATTGCCCGCGCCACGAAATCCTCGAGATTGGCTGAGCCCGTGCGTGTATCGCCCACCACGCGCGGTGGACGATGAATAGTCACAGGCAGGCCCCGCTTCGCCGCCTCCTGCACGAGGCGTTCCGCCACCCATTTCGATTGCGTATACCCGTTCTCGAGACCAGCGATCTCATCGAGCGGATCGTCCTCGCGGACCGGGAACCGTCCGGCCCAGACACCGGTCGATGACACAAAATGGACAGCCTTGGCTTGACCGGCGCAGGCGAACCGCAGCACATCTTCGGTGCCCGTGACGTTCACGGCTTTCAACTGCGCGTACGGCGGTGTGAAGTTCACGAGCGCACCGTTGTGGACGACGGTGTCGACTCGCTCCGACAGCATCGCGTAGGTCGCGTCGTCAACACCCAGCCGGGCGTCGCCAAGGTCGCCACAGACCGGGATGACCCGTGTGTCAACGTCGGGGCGCCAGAGATCTCGCGAGCACAACGCCTTGCGAATGCGGTCGAGGCCGG
Organism: Betaproteobacteria bacterium; assembly: GCA_016867955.1. Lineage (GTDB taxonomy): Bacteria > Pseudomonadota > Gammaproteobacteria > Burkholderiales > SG8-39 > CAIYPG01. Next base: position 1,625 of record VGIE01000034.1, on the reverse strand, counting down.
TGGCGGCATCAGCGGCACGCACATGGCAAAAGATCTGTGCCGTGGTTTTCGCCAGAAGCGCGTGCAGCAGATACACACCCAGGAAGCCCGTCGCGCCTGTGAGCAGCACGTGTGCCATCGACGATGTGGGACGCACGGCGGAAGGCATGATGTCGGCCGCGAGCACGGCATCGGCACGCAGAATCGCCATGTCGGTCTCTGACACTCTGCCGACCGGCATCGGTCCGGTAGCGGTGATCTGCACACCCGCGAGAGCGGGATTATCCTGGATGCGTTCGATCTGCTCCGACAGGGTCCGCACGGTCGGGTAGCTGAAGACATCGACGATCGTCAGCGCCTCAAGCACCGTGGACTGCAGCGTGGCGTGTACGCTCGTCATCTGTATGGACGAGCCACCGAGCTCGAAGAAGTTATCGTCGAGCCCCACCGACGTGGCGCCCGTTGCTTTCGCAAAAAGCGTGCACAGAGTCTGTTGCAGCGGCGTGGCCGGTGCGGCAAACGGCACCGGCCGACGCGCCGTGAAATCTGGCGCCACGCCCGACTCGGCCGCGATGCCGGTTGCGGCCGCCGAGGCGGCCACTGGAAGGTCGACCCAGTGATGCTCTCCTTCAAACGGGTATGTTGGCAGCGAGATCCGTCGTCCGCGTGCCCTGAGCACACCCGACCAGTCGACGGTGGCGCCGGCGAGCCACGCCTCGGCTTGCGCGTCGATCGATGATCCCGCCGGTGGCGTGGGCACTTCGACGGTGTCTCGTCGACGGCTATTACCCGGCGTAGCCAGTTGGTGAATGGCGTCGGCCACGTCGTGCGCCACGAGCGTACGCCTCCAGGGCAAGTGGGCGCGACCAACAGCCAGCGTGTGGGCGACATCGGCGAGCGGCACCTCCTGATGGGTCGACAGATAGATCGAGAGCCGTGTGGCCATCGCCGACAACGCGGACGCCGTGTTTGCGGACAACATCAATACGTGCGGTCCGGCTCCGGGTGGGCGCGATGGCTCGGAGGGAGCCGCATCGAGAATGAGATGCACGTTCGTCCCGCCGATGCCGTAGGAATTCACTGCCGCACGCCGCGGACGATCTGCCGGGAATGCCTCCGTTGCACGTACTAAGTGAAACGGGCTCTCGGACAGGCCGAGAGCGGGATTGGGGTCGTCGACCAGGATTGTTGGGGGAATCTCGTCATGCGCGAGTGCCAGCACAACCTTGCAGAGGCTGACCATCCCGGCCGCGGCGCCGAGATGTCCAACATTGGATTTCACCGCGCCAATACCGCATCGCGCCTGCGGTGCATTCTCTCGATAGGCGCGCGCGAGTCCGGTCAACTCGATCACGTCGCCGATCGGCGTGCCGGATCCGTGCAGTTCGAGATAGCCAATCGAATCCGCGCGCACGCCAGCGGCGGCGAAGGCGTCGGCGGCCACGTCCTCCTGCGCGCGCGCGCTGGGCGTCGTGAAGCCGGCGGCGACGGTGCCGCTGTTGTTGATCGCCGACCCGCGAATCACCGCGCGAATTGGATCGCCATCTGCGAGCGCATCTTCGAGCCGCTTGAGCACGACCACCGCGCAGCCGTCTCCGAAGACGGTGCCTGTGGCTTTGGTGTCGAAGATGCGGCTGTGGCCATCG
>VGIE01000033.1 GCA_016867955.1 Betaproteobacteria bacterium | reverse complement strand
CAGCCTGCTCGGGCTTTAAACGCACTCCTTTGGGCATTTCTTGATCCTTTCCAGTGTAGAAAATCGGCATTTCCTCTCACTGAATCTGGACCAGTTTTTTCACGCCGGTCAGTTCTTGGAGCGCCTAGCAGAATTGCCGTTGGGCGCCCTGATGTAAGGGAGTATCCCCCTCAATTCTGTTGGGCATTCCCAGTGGATCACATTGTAAGTGCGCCCGGCCTTGCCGTTGGATGATCACCGAGCAGACTGCAAGCGGTCGCTGATGGCCCTGGCCGCCTGCGCCACCAGCGGCCCGAGCTCCTTGCTGAGCCGGGCGCGCGTGGCACGCACCGCCGGAATAATCAGGGAAATGGCGGCGATGGGCGCGCCGTTCGCATCCTTAATGGCGGCGCCGACGCCGACCACGTCGTTGTGCCATTCGCGCCACGACACGGCGTAGCCCAGCTTTCGCGCCTGCCTGAGGTTGACCATCATGTCCTCGACCCTGGTGATGGTGTGCTCGGTGTGGCGCGGCAGCGTGGTGCCGAGCAGCTTGCGTGCCTCTGCCTCCGGCATCTCCGAAAGGATGGCCTTGCCCCCGGTGGACTGCAGGATGGATTGCACGCTGCCCGGGACTGTGGTGGCGCGGATCATCTCGCGGCTCTCGGCGCGATCGAGATAGACGACCTGGTTGCCCTGAGGCACTACCAGCGTCACCGTTTCCGAAGTGCTGTCGCGCAGTTCGTGCATGACCGGGGTGGCGACCACGCGCAGGCCCCAGCCCTGCGACAGGCGGCTGCCGATGGCGAGGAACTTGGCGCTTGGACCCCAGCGGGTCTGCGGCGCGCCGCCGGACGAAACCCAGCCGGCCGCTTGCAGGGTTTGTAGGATGCGTTGCGTGGTGGTCTTGGCGAGGCCCACACGGCGTGCCAGGTCGCTGACGCCGATGGTCTCGTCCGGCTTGAATGCCTCCATCACGGCCAGCGCGTTGGTGACGCTGCGGATGATCTCGTTGGGGGAGTCGGCCATGGTGTCTATCGGGTTGGGTCCATGCTGCGACGCAGCATGCGTGCGGTTCGCGCAAGCCTGCTGCGCCGGGGCCGAAGGGATCTCCCCTTCGGCGCGCGCCATTCTACGTGGTCGGGCGAAGCCATGTTCCGAGCCCGTTCCCGGTGCCCCTGATGTGAGCAATTGCTCGCACCGTGAGCGCGGCGGCTGGCCAACCCCAAAAGCGGCTGGGCAGGGCCTGCGCCTCCTTCCGGCATGCGACTGCCCGGGCGCAAACGAAATTTCGCTTGCGTGGTCGAGCACATGGGCCTAGCCTTTTCCGCGCAGCTGGAAATGGGTCTTGACACGATTCTCATGCTCTCATAAGCTTTGTTCCGCTAAACGGCCCAGTTGTTCCGATGTACGGAACGGTGGCAAAGACGAGTCCGGATCGCCAGGTGGCGACCGATTGATTGCTGTATCGCCCGGCAGTTGACTGCCGAATGATGAATACACTAGGAGAAGTCATGCGCAAATACCAAGCAATTTCCGCAGATGCACACGTTGAGGTCGCGCCGACTGCGTGGACGGAACGTATGCCCGCCAACCTGCGCGACAAGGCGCCCAAGGTCGTTCAGGTCGAAGGCGGCGGCGACGCCGTTCAAATCGGCGACAGCGAACCGGCGCCGCTCGGCCTGCAGCTCACCGGCGGCCAGAAGTACACCGAGTTCGTGACCAAGGGTCTCAAGTTCGCTGACAAGCTGCCCGGCACCGGCGACGGCGCGCAACGCGTGACCGAGCAGGACAAGGATGGCACCGACGCCGAACTGCTGTACGCGGCCGTCGTTGCGACCTCGCTGAAGAAGATCAAGGACCCGGCCGTGCTGAAGGCGATCGCGACGGCCTACAACTCCTTTCTGCAGGATTACTGTTCCTATGCGCCGGATCGCCTGCTAGGCGTCGGCGTGATTCCGCCGACCAACGTTGAAGACGCCTGCGCGGAGCTCGAGCGCATCGGCAAGATGCCGAACATCCGCGCCGCGCAGCTGCTCTCCTTCCCGAACGGCGGCGAGTGGGGCACCTACGGCGACGAGCCGTTCTGGAAGCTGGCCAACGACTTGGGCATCTGCATTACCGCGCACCACAACTTCGGTGGCGAGGACAAGGGCAAGTCCCACCCGCTGCCGGGCCAGAAGGACAAGGCCCTGAAGCTGGAAGGCGCAGTTGACCTGGCGATGTTCGCGTGGCTCCTGACCTGCGACCTGCCGATGCCGACGATTCCGATCCTCACCATCGAGCAGCTGTTCCTCGGCGGCGTGCTGGACCGTTACCCGAAGCTGCGCTTCCACTTTGCCGAAGCCGGCATCGGCTGGCTGCCCTACTGGCTCGAGCAGATGGACGACCGCTTCAACCGCCACAAGCACTGGGCGCGCGTCAAGCTGGCGAAGATGCCCAGCCAGTACGTTCGCGACCACATCTCGTTCTCCTTCCAGGAAGACCATGCCGGCGTCGCGCTGCGCCATTCCATCGGCCTGCACAACATCTGCTGGGCGTCGGACTTCCCGCACAGCGTCAGCGACTGGCCGTTCTCGCGCGACGTGCGCGAGCGCCTGTTCGGCAAGGTGCCCGGCAATGAGCGCCGCAAGATCGAGGCGCTCAATATCCTGGTCCAGCTGGGCATGATGACCAAGGAAGAGCGGGAGAAGGTTTCCAACGAGCCGCTCCAGAGCAACGTGCACTCGCTCAAGATTCCGGCCCGCAACGCGTCGCGTTCCTGAGCCTAGCCTGCAGCATGAAGAACGCAGCCTCCGGGCTGCGTTTTTTTTCGCGCCCTGCCTGCGCGAAGGCGCGCCAAGAGCCAGGCAATATCGATCTTTCCTGCGCGCCGTTCGGCTTGTCGATCCCGGCGGGAGTCGCGTAGTGACTTGGCTATAATGCCGGGCACTCGATGGAGCACACCCCATGACCACTGCTGAAGCCGTCAAGCTGGGAGTCAAACCAATCGCTGGTGCGCTCGGCGCCGAGATCCATGGTGTCGACCTTTCCCGCGAACTTGACGCAGCCACGGTGTCGGAGATCCGCCGTATCTGGCTGCAGTACAACGTGGTGTTTTTCCGCGACCAGAACCTGACCTCGGCGCAATTCATGGCCTTTGCGCGCCGCCTGGGCAGGCCGGTCGAGTATCCTTTCGTGAAGGGGATGGAAGGCTTTCCGGAGCTGACCGCCGTGGTGAAGCTGGAACACGAGAAGGTGAATTTCGGCGGCGTCTGGCATTCCGACACCACATACCTTCCCCATCCGCCGATAGCGACCATGTTGCTCGCGCGGGAGATTCCGCCCTATGGTGGCGACACGCTGTTCGCCAACCAGTATCTGGCCTACGAAACGCTGTCGGAAACCCTGCGCAGCGTCCTTGACGATCTGGTGGCAGTGAACACCTCGTCGCTGGCCGACGTTTCGAAGACGCGCGAGGACCGCATCGCCTCCGATGGCCGCGTTGAGGCCAGGAAGGAGTACGTCTCCGAGCATCCGGCAGTGCTGGTGCACCCGGAGTCCGGCCGCAAGGCGCTGAACGTGAATGTCGCGCATACCGCGCGTTTTCGCGGCATGACCGATGCGGAAAGCAAGTCCATCCTCGAATATCTGTTCCAGCACCAGGTGCGCCCGGAGTTCACTTGCCGTTTCGTCTGGCAGGTCGGCTCCATCGCGTTCTGGGACAACCGTTGCACGCAGCACAATCCAGTCAACGACTACCACGGCTACCGGCGCGTGATGCACCGGATAACGCTGGCACAGAAGTAACGGCGCCTGACGGCACTGATGTTTGGCGCCCCGGCGACGGGGGCACGAGGAGTGCATCCGTGCCATCGGTGACAGGACTAGCACCGTGCGCATCCTCGCGAAGGCGGGAGTCCGGTATTCGTTCACCGGCCGACCGATCGCGCAACAACCTAGAAGGATTCCACCATGGCCATCCGCGCGCAGTTCCGCCACACCAACCTCATCGCCCGTAACATGGACCGACTGGTGGCCTTCTACAAGGAGGTCTTCGGCTTCGAGGAGGCGGGCCCGGAGCGCACGCGCTCGGGCGATTGGCTGGACCGGCACACTGGCCTTGAAGGCGTGGAACTGCGCGTCATCCACCTTCGGCTGCCTGATGCGGGGGAACACGCGACCGAACTCGAGATCATTGCCTACAACAAGTCGGTGCCGGGCAAGCGCCCGGAGCTCAATCGTTTCGGGTTCGCCCACATCTGTTTTGGCGTCGAGGACGTCAAGGCGGCCTACGCTGCGGTTCTGGCGGCCGGCGGCGGCACTCTGGGCGAGATCATCACCAAGTCCACGCCCTCCGGTGGTACGGCGACTGCGGTCTACGTGCGCGACCCAGAGGGCAACATCATCGAGCTGAGCGACAAGCACTGAGCGCGCTGCAAAGCGGGGTTTTCAGAGGCCGGGATCAGGCAAGCGACCCGTATGTCAACGTGACCACCGGGTGTTGCGCGCCCGGGCTACTTGGCGCGCGGCTGCAATAATTCGAACAAGGCCATGCCGCCGGCCATCGCCAGCACGAACACTGCCGTCTTGGCGTCGCCGGTTCCAAGCCAGACGATGGCCGGCCCGGGGCAGAACCCGCTCAGCCCCCAGCCCACGCCGAAGGCGAGGCTGCCAAGCACCAGCCGCTTGTCGATGTGGCGCTTTTTCAGCGCGTACATCGGCAGATCGAGCAGCGAGCGCTGCATGCGCCGCCCGCGCGCGAACGCGAACAGGCCCACGATGATGGCGCCGCCCATCACCAGCGCCAGCGAGGGGTCCCATTGGCCAAACAGGTCGAGGAACCCCTGCACCTTGGCCGGGTTGGTCATGCCGGAGAGGATCAGCCCGATGCCAAACAGCGCGCCGGTGAAAAAGGCGGCGAGGGCGGTCTTCATCAGGCCCCCGCCTGCACCAGATGGCGCACCACGTAGACGGTTGCAAACCCCGTGCCCATGAAGCACAGCGTTGCTACCAGCGAGCGCAGCGAGAGCGAGGACAGGCCGCAGACGCCGTGGCCGCTGGTGCAGCCGGAGCCGTAGCGCGTGCCCAGTCCGACCAGCAGGCCGGCTGCGACGAGCTGGGGGTAGTCCGCTGCGATACCGGCCTCGGGCAACGCGCCTGCCAACAGCCAGGCCGATGGCGCAAGGATCAGTCCGGCAAGGAACAGTACGCGCCACAGCGTGGCCTCGTCCTTGCGGAAACCGACGACGGCGCCAAGGATGCTGGAGATGCCGGCGATGCGTCCGTTGAGCAGCAAGTAGGCTGCGGCCGCGATGCCGATCAGCACGCCACCGGCAAGCGAGGTCCAGGGGGTGAAATGCTGCCAGTCAATGATCATGCAGCGCCTCCTCCCTCAAGTGCCCGGACCACCTGCGGCTGATTCGCGCACGCCTGCGTCCGAATTACGCACGCTTGCGGCATGGGCCTGCAGGTCGGCATGGTAAGACGAACGCACCATCGGGCCGACCGCGGCGTGGCTGAAGCCCATAGTATTGGCCGCTTCCTCCCACATGCGGAACACTGCCGGCTCGACATAGCGCTTCACCGGCAGGTGATGCTCCGAGGGCTGGAGGTACTGGCCTATGGTGAGCATGTCGATGTCGTGCGAGCGCATGTCCTGCATGGTTGCGAGAATCTCCTCGTCGGTCTCGCCCAGGCCCACCATCAGGCCGGACTTGGTCGGCACCTCCGGGTGGCGCTGCTTGAAGGCCTTCAGCAGGTTCAGCGAATGCGCGTAGTCCGATCCCGGGCGGGCCGCGCGATAGAGGCGCGGCACGGTCTCGAGGTTGTGGTTCATGACGTCCGGCGGTCCGGCGTCTAGGATGGCGAGCGCCCGGTCGTGGCGACCGCGGAAGTCCGGTACCAGGGTCTCGATGCGCGTGGCGGGCGACAGTTCGCGCACGGCGCGGATGCAGTCGACAAAATGCCGGGCACCGCCGTCTTTCAGGTCGTCGCGGTCAACGCTGGTGATCACCACATAGAACAGCCTGAGCTTCGCAATGGTCTGAGCAAGATGCAGCGGCTCCTCGGTGTCGAGCGGCCGCGGCTTGCCGTGGGCGACGTCGCAGAACGGGCAGCGCCGCGTGCAGGTGTCGCCCATTATCATGAAGGTGGCGGTGCCCCTGCCGAAGCACTCGCCGATGTTGGGGCAGGAGGCTTCCTCGCAAACGGTGTGCAGGTTCGCCTCGCGCAGCACGCGCTTGATGTCATGGAAGCGCGACCCGGGAGCGGCGGCGCGCACGCGGATCCATTCGGGCTTGCGCAAGCGCTGCTGCGGGACGATCTTGATCGGAATCTTGGCCGTCTTGAGTCGGCCCTTCTGCAGGGCCTTGAGCGCCTCAGGCGCCAGGCCGTCGAGTTCAGGCCGGGACGGCATGCAGGTTCTCTTGCGCGCGTTCCCGCAGCCTGGCCTGACGGGCGCGTTCGTCCAGCCCCCGGGCGACGCGCCGCGCGAGCGCGCCGCCGAGGTCCTCGGTGTTCCTGAGGATGCCGAGGTCGCGCGTGCACGTGACGGAAAGGCCGGGGTAGCCGCAGGGATCGATCGCCGAGAATGGCGCGGTATCAAGGTCGACGTTGAGGCTCACGCCGTGGTAGCAGCCGGCTTTCCTGACCTTGAGGCCGAGCGCGGCGATCTTCGCGCCCTCGACGTAGACGCCGGGTGCGCCGTGCAGGCGCGCCGCCGGCACGCTGTACGCGGCCAGCAGGTCGATGACGGCCTGCTCAAGCATGCAAACGAAGTCGCGCACCTTGATGTTGCGCCGGTTCAGGTCGATGAGCGCGTAGACGACCGCCTGTCCGGGGCCGTGGTAGGTGATCTGCCCGCCGCGGTCGACGTGCACCAGCGGGATTGCCGGGGGGTTGCCGGCATCTGCGGAGAACGGGCGCGGGAAGTGCTCCGGACGGGCGGCCACACCGGCGGTATACACCGGCGGATGCTCCACCACCCAGAGTTCGTCGCGCGTGTGCGAGGTGCGCGCCGTCGTGAATTCCTTCATCGCGCGCCAGGCCGGTTCGTAGTCGACGAGACCGAGGTGCTTGATGAGCGGTGACGGTGTGGGCATGTAGAGATGCGATTCGCTTGAACCGAATACTACACCAGCGGATTGTGACCGCAAGTGCTGCGTGACATTGCTGCGGAATTCTTGCCGCACCTGCGGCGAAAACGCCACACGCCCGGGACGCGCCGGCGATGGATGTCCAGCGATGTGCTGCGCAATGCAGCGCCGGCGCCTAGAGCACCATCGACACCATCGGGTGATCGCAGAGTTCGCGGTACAGCGCATCGAGCTGTTGTTGCGAGTGCGCTGTGATGGTGGCCGTCAGGGATATGTACTTGGCTTCCCGGCTGCTGCGCATCTCCACCGAGGCGGCATCGAAGTCGGGCGCGTGGCGGCGTACTACATCGGTCACGGCCTGGGCGAAGCCCGGCTGCGTGAGCCCCATGATCTTGAGCGGGAACTGGCAGGGAAACTCGAGAAGGGATTCCAGCTTTTCAGGATCGGGCAAGCGGAGCCTCGCCGTGTCGATGATCCGGTCGCGCCCGGCGGGGAGCCGGTCACTTGACCCACAGCCGCATGGTGTCCCACATGCGCCCGAAGAAACCTGCGACCGCGACGCTATCCTGCGCCACCACAGGATACTCGCCGAGCGCCCTGCCATCCAGCAGCACCTTCACGGTGCCGATGCGCTGGCCGCCGGCCACCGGCGCGATCAGCGGTTCCTGGCCGATAAACTCGGCCCTGACCCTGTCGCCTGCGCCCGCTGGCACCGACACCACCAGGTCGCGGGCCACTACCGCCTTAAGCTCCGACGGGCTGCCCTTCCACACCTTGAGCGTGCTGACTGCCGCGTTCTTCTCGTATACGCGCACGCCGTCGTAGATCTGGAAGCCGAAATTGAGCAGCTTCTGGGCTTCCTGCGCGCGCGATGCATCGGAGGCCGTTCCCAGCACCACTGACATCATGCGGCGCTGGCCGCGCCGGGCCGAGGCGATCAGGCAGTAGCCGGCATTCTCGGTGTAGCCGGTCTTCATGCCGTCCACGGTCGGGTCCAGCCACAAGAGCCGGTTGCGGTTCTGCTGAGTGATGTTGTTGTAGCGGAATTCGCGCATCGAGTAGTACTTGTACTGTTCCGGGAAATCGCGGATCAGCGAGGAGGCGAGAATCGCAAGGTCGCGGGCCGTCGAATAGTGCTGCGGGTCGGGCAGACCGGTGGAGTTCCGGAAGCTGGTGTTCTTCATGCCCAGGCGCTGCGCCTCGCGGTTCATTAGCTGCACGAACACATCCTCGGAACCGGCCACCGCCTCGGCCAGCGCAATGCAGGCATCGTTGCCCGACTGGACGATCATGCCGCGCACCAGCTCCTCGACATTTGCCGGCTTCTTCGGCTCGATGAACATGCGCGAGCCATCGGCGCGCCACGCGCGCTCGGACACCGGCACCAGCTGCTCGGGCTTGATCTTGCGGTCGCGCAGCGCCCCGAACACCAGGTAGGCCGTCATCAGCTTGGTCAGTGACGCGGGCTCGACGCGTTCGTCGGGCGCCTGGCTCTGCAGCACCTGGCCCGATCCGGCATCCATCAGCAGCCAGGCGCGCGCCGCAATGGCGGGTGGCGCGGCAAGGGCCGGTGCGGCGGGCCCCGCGGGGGCATTGGCTGAGAAGGCCAGATGGCAATTCAGGAGCAGGGGAAAGGCGCTGAAGACCAGCAGGCTTGCACGGGAAAACAGGGTCATGTCAGGTCGGCCGATAAGGATGAGCGCCCCCGGATGGGGCGGCCCGGGGCAACGGAATTCGGGGGAGGGGGCAGGGCATTCAGACGCTTTCTACTGCGGCAAAAGTATACCAGCCGGCTCGTCCGCCACCTGTGAACGGGCAGGTCGCGCGGTCTGTGCGCTTGAAGGGGTTCTTCAGCGGCGCGCAGATTCCGCGCGCGCCGACTGCGCTGCTGCCGCGTCGGCGTCGGCGGAGTCCGCCCGCAGCAGGGGCGCGATGCGGCGCGTCTCGCCCAGCCGCAGCACGAAGAAGCGCTCGGCCGGCACGCCGGCTCTTACGCGCGCCTCGGCCAGCGCAACGGGCGGTTCGTCCAGTGACTCGTCGGTGAGCTGGAAGGTGCCCCAGTGCACGCCGAGGGAATACCTTGCGCCCAGGTCCTTGTGGATCTGCACCGCTCCGGCCGGATCGACATGCTGCTTCTCCATGAACCAGCGCGGCTCGTAGCCGCCCACCGGGATCGCCGCAATGTCCGGCGCGCCCAGGCGTGTGCGGATGTCGCTGAAGTCCTTCGAATAGCTGGTATCGCCAGTGTAGACGAAGGACAGCGCGCGGTGCTTCACGTAGAAGCCTCCCCACAGCGATTTGTTGCGGTCGAAAAGCGTGCGCTGGCTCCAGTGCTGCGCGGGGACGAGGTAGAGGTCGAGGCTGCCCATGCGGACACGGTCCCACCAGTCGAGTTCGACCACGTTGCCGATGCCGGCGGATTTGAACCAGGCCTTAAGTCCCAGCGGAACGATGAACATCGGCGGCCCGCCGTCCTGCGCCGCGAGGCGCCTCACGCTCGCTTCGTCCAGATGGTCGTAATGATTGTGGGAGATGAGCACCACGTCAATCCGCGGCAACTGGTCCAGGGGCAATCCGGGCGGTGCCATGCGCCTGGGCCCGGCGAAGCTCAGCGGCGATGCTCGGTCGGAGAAATGCGGATCAGTCAGGATGTTGTAGCTGGCGACCTGCAGCAGCACGGTGGCGTGGCCAATCCAGGTGATGGAGGGCTCGGTCAGGTTGATGCGCAGGAAGTCGGCATCGGGAATGGCGCTGGGCGTCGGCGCCTTAGGGGGAAATGGCGCGCCCGATTGCCAACGTTCCAACTGCCAGCGCCAGAAGCTCTGCTTGTCGGCGTTGTCATAGTTGTTGCGGAAGCCGTCACGTGCGCGATGCGGCACCGCCGCGTCGTAATAGGGGCTGAGGCTGGCGCAGGAACCCAGAGTGGTGGCGACGCTGGCAGCCGCAGCCGCCAGCGCAAGGACTACCATCACCCGGCCCGGCCGCCTCACTTCACCACCACGACGGGCCGGATTTCGACGGCCTCGCGGATCTTTTCCACTGCCGCATTGGCTTCGGCGCGGCTGGCGTAGGGCCCGATCTGCACGCGGTGCAAGCTGCCGCGCAGCTCGATGCCGATGCCCGCTTTCATCCAGTCGGCGTCGCCGAACTCGCGCTGGATTCGTGTAGTGAGGTTTCCGGCGTTGGCGCGTGCCCCAAATGCGCCCAGTTGCAGGAAGATGCCGCGGCGATCGCTCGCCACCGGCAGGGAAGCGGGCGGTTCGTCCGGCACGGGGCTGGCTGCCTGGGCCAAGGCGGGCGGCGTGACCGGCTTCGGCACGAGCGCCGCGATTTCCGGTGCCGGGCCGGTGTAGATGGCCTCGACTTCCACGGTGGCCAACGCGGACTCCGCGAAGCCCAGACGATGTGCCGCCGCATAGGAGACATCCATCAGCCGGCCGGAACTGTAGGGCCCGCGGTCATTTATCCGCACGATCACGCTGCGCTGGGTCTCGAGATTGAGCACGCGCGCATAGCTGAGGATGGGGAGGGTCGGGTGCGCAGCGGTCATGGCATACATGTCGTAAATCTCGCCGCTGGCGGTGCGCTGGCCGTGGAACTTGCGTCCGTACCAGGACACCGTGCCCTGGCGCTTGTAAGGCGTTCCCGGGCGAAGTGGCACGTAATCCCGGCCGAATACCGAATAGGGCTCATTGGCGGCGGCGTTCAGCGCTTCGACCCGCGGTTGCGCGTCGGCCACGCGATCGAGATTGACCGGCGGCGCGCCGTCCGGCCCGTCGTCGGAATAGAAACCGCCGGGTTTGCGCAGCAACAGGGACGTGGGAATGGTCTGATGCACTCCCCGGCCCGGCGTGTCGGGTCCGCGCCGGGCCGGATCCGCGCAGGCGGCGAGCAACGTTGCGGCGCCCGCAGCCAGAAGCGGCATTATGATCACCTTCAAATGCAGCATTCGCTTCGCTGTTGCCAAGCCGCCTGGATTCTTTTCAACGAACAGTGCCTGATGGGATTCCTGCCGGACGCCGACGTCTCGGGGTTTGAAGCGCAACGCGGCATCAGCGGAAGACGATCACCGGTTTCATTTCCAGCGCCGCGCGGACGCGATCGGCAATGCTGCCGGCCTCGTTGCGATCGCGATACGGACCCAGGCGCAGGCGGAACAAGCCATCCCGCGGCAGGATTTCGATGGCTTCGTTCAGCCAGTCCAGATCGCGATAGACGCGTGCGCGGAAATTCTCCGCGTTTTCACGCGCGGAAAATGCCCCCAGCTGCAGGAACACGCCCGCTGGCCCGACGTCCACGGGCATCCGCGCGGCGACGGGCGGCGGCAAGTCGCTCAACGCCACCACCTGTACGGCCGACGCCGCCGGCACCGGTTTGGCGCCATCAGCCGGCGCCGCCCCGGCTGCCGACGGCGGTTGCGTGACTGTGGCCGGCGTGGCGCGCGGCACGGGCTGCTCCGGGGCTGGCGATGCCGCGGCAAGCTGCGTTCCGCGAGACGCGCGCTGCGCCGCGATGATCGCGGGATACTGCTCGGGCGTGAGGAGTTCGACTTCCACCGGTGCGCTGCCGGCGTTGACATAGCCGAGCTTCCAGGCGGCCGTATACGAGAGGTCGATCACGCGCCCGGGATGGAAGGGGCCGCGGTCATTCACGCGCACGATGACGCTGCGGCCGGAACCGGTGCTTGTGACGCGTGCATAGCTCG
>VGIE01000032.1 GCA_016867955.1 Betaproteobacteria bacterium | reverse complement strand
AGCAGCGGAACGACCGCGAGGTCCTGGAACAGCAGCACGCCGACGACCTCGCGCCCGTGCGGCGTATCGAGCTGCCTGCGCTCCATCAGCATCCTGACCACGATGGCAGTGGAGGACATGGCCAGCACCCCGCCGATGGCGAGGCCCGTCTTCCAGCCGAATCCGCTCGCCACTGCGGCAAGGGTGACCATCAGCACGGTCAGTACCACCTGCGAAAATCCGAGGCCGAAAACGACCTTGCGCATGCGAAACATCTGGGGAAGGCTGAACTCGAGTCCAATCGAGAACATCAGGAACACGACGCCGAACTCGGCCAGCTTCGCGGTCTCTTCCGAACTTGGCGCCCAGGCGAGCGCATGCGGACCGATCGCGATGCCAACGATCAGGTATCCCAGCACCGGAGGCAGGCCGAGCAGGCGGAACAGAACCACGGCAGCCACTGCGCTCGCAAGCAACAGCAGCACCAGCTCAAGCGCCCCGGTCACCATTCACGTCGCCGTTCAAAATGTTCGGAACCCATTGAATCCCGGAGAAAATCCGGAAATTCACCAAACCCCCTCTGGTATACTTGGCGAATGAAAACAGCAGCGCCCCGCCTTGGCGATGCCGCCCCAGAACCCCGGGACAGGATCGCCGCGAACCCCTCGTCACTCGAACTGGCCAGGCAGGTCCTGCAGATCGAGGCGCGCGCCGTTGCAGCGCTGATACCGCGTCTCGACAAGAACTTCCTGGGCGCCATCGAGGTGATACTGAATTGCGGCGGACGAGTTGTCGTTTCTGGCATCGGGAAGTCGGGGCACATTGCACGAAAGATCGCCTCGACAATGGCCAGCACTGGAACGCCGGCATTCTTTGTCCACCCGGCCGAGGCCAGCCACGGCGACATCGGCATGATAACGCGTGAAGACGTGATGATCGCGCTGTCGAACTCCGGCGAAAGTGCGGAGCTGCTGACCATCTTTCCCGCGATCAGGCGCCAGGGCGCCAAGCTGATTGCGATCACCGGCAACGCCGAGTCGACGCTGGCGCGTGAAGCAGACATTCATCTCGATGCGCATGTGGACCAGGAGGCCTGTCCCCTGGGACTCGCGCCGACAGCCAGCACGACAGCCGTGCTGGCGCTGGGCGATGCGCTTTCCGTGGCCCTGCTCGATGCCCGCGGTTTCGGCGCCGAGGACTTCGCCCGGTCGCATCCCGGCGGAAACCTGGGCCGCAGGCTGCTGACGCGGGTCAGCGACGTCATGCGGACCGGGCCGGACCTCCCTGCGGTTTCCGAGCGCGGCACGCTCCGCGATACCGTACTGGAAATGACCAACAAGCGCATGGGCATGACTGCCATCCTCGACGGTGAGTCGCGTGTCCTGGGCATCTTCACCGACGGGGACCTGCGACGTTCGCTGGACCGTCTTGGTGACATCAGCAGGACGATGGTTGCCGATGTGATGACCCGCGCTCCCAGGACCATCCGCCCGGATCACCTTGCCGTCGAGGCGGTGGAGATCATGGAGCGCCACAAGGTCAACCAGATCCTGGTCACCGACAGGGACGGCCGGCTGGTTGGCGCGCTCAACATGCACGACCTGTTCCGGGCCAAGGTCATATGAGCGATCTGGCGGCGCAGCGGGCGAAGGCGGTTCGCCTGATGATCTTCGACGTCGACGGCGTCATGACCGACGGCAGGCTGTATTTCTCCGCGCGCGGCGAGGAAATGAAGGCGTTCAACATCCTCGACGGCCATGGCCTGAAAATGCTGCAGGGTTCCGGCATCGCCGTCGCGATCCTGACCGCGCGCAGGTCCGCAATCGTCGAGCACCGCGCGCGCGAGCTCGGAATCTCGAGCGTGAGGCAGGGCGTGAGCAGCAAGCTGGCGGGGTTCCAGGAACTGCTCGTCGAACACAGGCTGACGGCGCCCGACGCGGGCTATGCCGGAGATGACCTGATGGACCTGCCCGTACTCGCCCGCTGCGGCTTTTCCGCATCGGTTCCCAATGCATCCATGGCGGTACAGCGCCGCGTCCACCTGGTCACGCGCGCCAGGGGCGGCGAAGGCGCCGTCCGCGAGCTGTGCGAGTTCATCCTGGATGCCCAAGGCTCCCTGGATGCGGCGCTCACGCCGTACCTCGAATGAAGTTGCGCACCAACAACCTGTTGCCGCTGCTGATCGTGCTGTTTCTGGCAGGGCTCACGCTGTGGCTGCGGTTCGCAGTCGAACAGACATCGCCAGGGGCTCGTGCCTCCAGCCACGAAGCGGATGCCATCGTGGAAAATCTCAAAATCGTCCAGTACGGCGTTTCCGGCACCCCGGCATATACAATGTCCGCCCGACGCATGGTGCATTACCCCGACGGCGAAAGCGCCGAGCTCGAGCTCCCCCATTTCGAGAAGCGCGGCGCCGACGGCGCGACAATGAGCGTCACCGCACGCCATGCGCGCATCTCGCAGGACGCGGGCGATGCCCGCTTCTCCGGCGACGTACTGCTCAGGCGCGAGGCCACGGCAGACCGGCCGGCAATGCTGGCACGAACCGAATACCTTCACGTTATGGCGGCCCGAGACCTGCTCCGCACCGACCGGCCAGTGACGATCACCGAGGGCAACACGGTGTTTTCCGGTATCGGAATGGAACTCAATCGCGCCACGCGACAGTTCACGCTGTTATCGCAAGTCAGGGGAACCTACGATGCCATCAAGCGCAAGTAGCCGGCAGTGTTTCTGGCGGCGATTGGCAGCCCTGCTGATGCTGGCGGGCGCGTGCGCCGCGCCCTCCGCGCTGGCCGAAAAGGCCGACCGCGAGAAGCCGGTCAACATCGAGTCCGACCGCATGAACGCGGATGATGCGCGCAGGATCGCCACCTTCGAAGGCCGCGTTGTACTGACCCAGGGAACCCTCACCCTGCGCGCCGACCGCATCACCGTCCGCCAGGATCGCGACGGCTTCCAGTTCGGCACCGCAACGGGGAAGCCCGCCTTGTTCCGCCAGAAGCGCGAGGGGGCCAACGAATACATGGAGGCCGAGGCCGAACGCATCGAATACGATGCGAGGGCCGAAAGAGTCGAATTTTTCGAGAATGCGCGCATGCGCAGGGACGGCGGCGATGACGTACGCGGCAATTTCATCTCCTACGACGCCCGCACGGAGTTCTTCACCGTAAACTCCCGGCCCGCCGGAGGCACCGGCGACTCCGCCATGAGCGGGCCGCAGGATCGCGTGCGTGCCGTCATACAGCCGCGCGGCGCGGGCGGCGCACCGGCAGCCGGCGAGGCACGGCCGCCGGCCAATCCCGATTCGCGCCGCAACTGAGCGCGGGCCACACATGGCGCCAACTGCATGAGCGAGCTGAACGCGACCCACCTCAAGAAGCGCTTCAAGTCCCGCGAAGTCGTCAAGGACGTTTCCCTGCAGGTTTCCAGCGGCGAGGTCGTCGGCCTGTTGGGCCCGAACGGGGCAGGCAAGACGACCTGCTTTTACATGATCGTGGGCCTGATCGCCGTCGACGGGGGCAGGATCCGGCTCAACGGTCACGACACCACCCGCATGCCCATGCACAAGCGTGCACGCCTCGGGCTGTCCTATCTCCCCCAGGAAGCATCGGTGTTCCGTAAGCTCACTGTCGAGGAAAACATCCGCGCCATCCTCGAGCTGCGGGGCCTCGGCGAGGCCGAGATGCTGGTGCAGCTGCAGCGGCTGCTCGAGGAGCTGGGGGTCGCGCACCTGCGGGAATCGCCCGCAATGGCGCTGTCGGGCGGCGAGCGCCGCAGGGTTGAAATCGCCCGCGCCCTCGCGGCGCAGCCGTCCTTCATCCTCCTTGACGAGCCATTTGCCGGCATCGACCCCATCGCGGTTCTGGACCTCCAGAAGATCATCGGCTTCCTCAAGTCCCGGTCGATCGGCGTGCTCATCACCGACCACAATGTGCGCGAAACGCTGGGCATCTGCGACCGGGCATACATCATCAACGAAGGCGCGGTGCTCGCAGCCGGGAAACCCGATGAGATTGTCTATAATGACAGTGTCAGACGTGTCTACCTTGGCGAACATTTCCGCCTCTAGCCTTTTCGGCCACCTAAAATGAAGCAATCGCTGCAACTCAAGCTGACTCAGCACCTGATGCTGACGCCGCAGTTGCAGCAATCCATCCGGCTGCTGCAACTGTCCACGACGGAGCTCAACCAGGAACTGGAACGCTTCCTGATGGAGAACCCGCTCCTGGAGCGCGAGGGGGCCGCGCCTGCGGAATCGACGGCGGCGCCAGCGGCTATCCATGTCAGCACGGCCACCGACGAGGCCGACGCCGGGCCACGCGCGGAGGACCAGCCGCAGGAGGCGCAGGCGTCCGATGCGCCCGCGCGCGAGGACGAATGGTTTGGCGAGGCCGGCGGCCAATCGCGAGGGCGCGAGGACGGCGATGACGGCGACTTCCCCCAGGTTGCCGCCGTCGCCCCGACCCTCAGGGAACACTTGATTTCACAGGTTTCCTTGCTGATGCTCTCGGAACGAGACCGCCAGCTGGTCACTCTGCTCATCGAGTCGCTCGACGAAAGCGGCTACCTCACCCAGTCGCTCGAGGAAATCTGCGGCATGCTGCCCGCGGAACTCGCCGTCGAGCCGGAAGAGCTTGTCATCGCGCTGAAGCACCTGCAGCACCTGGATCCGACCGGGGTCGGCGCACGGACACCGGCCGAATGCCTGGAACTGCAGCTTGCCGCGCTGGCGGAGGACACGCCGGCCCTGCCTGTCGCGCTTGCCATCGTGCGGCAGCACCTGCCCCTGCTGGCGGCGCGCGACTTTGCGCGCCTGAAGCGCCTGATCGACTGCAGCGACGAGGACCTGCGCGCGGCGCAGCGCCTCATCCAGTCGCTCAACCCGTGGCCCGGGGCCGCCTACGCCCGCCTCGAGGCGCGCTACATCATTCCCGACGTCACGGTGCGCAAGATCAAGAATGTCTGGACAGCGAGTCTCAATCCCGATGCGGTACCGAAGCTTCGCGTCAACCGGCTGTACGCGGATATTCTGCAGAATCAGCGCAACGCTTCCGGCGGGCAGCTGTCCCAGCAACTGCAGGAGGCGCGCTGGCTGGTGAAGAACATACAGCAGCGCTTCGAGACCATCCTGCGCGTGTCGCAGGCGATCGTGGACCGGCAGAGGCATTTCCTGGAGCATGGCGAAGTCGCGATGCGCCCGCTGGTATTGCGCGAGATCGCCGCCACGCTTGGCCTGCATGAATCGACCATATCGCGTGTCACCACGCAGAAATTCATGCGTACGCCGCGGGGCATCTTCGAACTGAAGTACTTCTTCGGCAGCCATGTGGCCACGGAGACGGGCGGCGCCTGCTCGGCAACGGCGATCCGCGCCCTGATCAAGCAGCTGGTGGCCGCCGAGGATTCCAAGAAGCCGCTGTCCGACAGCAAAATCGCGCAGATACTCGGCCAACAGGGTATCGTTGTGGCGAGACGCACCATCGCCAAGTACCGGGAGTCGCTGCATATTTCGCCCATCAGCCAGCGAAAGGCGCTGTAGGCGTCGACAGACAACGCTAAGGCAATCTCGGGGCGGACCAAGGTGCAGCAATCAGAAGCCCCGGGCGAAAATGCCGCCAGGGGATCTGGAGCAGGGGGGCGCAGGGGGATTTCCCCGTCTTGCCAGGCGCTCTGGGCAATCTTCTACAGGAGAACGGAAATGAACATTAACGTCAGTGGCCACCATGTTGCCGTGACTGAATCCATGCGCAACTACATCGAGGAGAAACTCGTGCGCATCAGGCGGCATTTCGAGCAGGTCATAGACGTCAATGTCATCGTATCGGTCCAGAAGCTGAGGCAGAAAGCCGAAGTAACCGTTCACATGAGCGGCAAGGACATCCATGTGGAGAGCGAAGATACCGACCTGTATGCAGCCTTCGACAGCCTCGTCGACAAACTGGACCGGAGAATCCTGAAGCACAAGGAGGCCCTGCGGGCGCACCCGCATGATTCGATCAAGCGCAGGGTGCAGCAGGAAGAGTGACAGGGACCGGCCATGCAGGCGGCCACGCTGGGGTAGACTAGCGCCGTTCTCGGTATCGAACCCACTGCACCGACCGGCGCAATGCCAGCGGGTGCGACACCCGCCAGTCCCGCGCCCCTCCCCACAGCACATCGAAACCGCACGGACAATGAACCTCATCGCAAAGCTCTTGCCGCTTTCCAATATCGTCCTTGACCTCGATGTCACGAGCAAGAAACGCATGTTCGAGCAGGCTGGCCTGCTTTTCGAGAACAACCAGGGCGTCGCCCGCAGTTCGGTGTTCGACAGTTTGTTTGAGCGGGAACGGCTGGGCTCGACCGGGCTCGGCCAGGGGGTCGCGATACCGCACGGGCGCGTCAAGGGACTCAAGGAAGCGGTGGGTGCGTTCGTGCGGCTGTCCGCCGGTGTGGCCTTCGACGCACCGGACGGCAAGCCGGTCAACCTGCTCTTCGTGCTGCTCGTGCCGGAACAGGCCACCGAGCAA
Organism: Betaproteobacteria bacterium; assembly: GCA_016867955.1. GTDB lineage: Bacteria > Pseudomonadota > Gammaproteobacteria > Burkholderiales > SG8-39 > CAIYPG01. The sequence goes on along the minus strand of VGIE01000032.1, from coordinate 5,284 downwards.
CACCTGCAGATCCTGTCCGAACTGGCGCAGATGTTCAGCGACCGCGAATTGCGCGAACGACTCGCCGGCGACGCCGACGCCGCCACCCTCCACCAGCACATAACCGCCTGGGTACCGCATGCTTCAGATCAGCGTCGCGCAGCTGTATGAAGACAACGGCAGCAAGCTAGGCCTCGTCTGGATCGGCGGGCAGCGCGGCGGCACCTCGCTGGTCCGCCGCGACGTGGCCGATGCGCCGGCGCTCGTCGGGCACCTCAACCTGATTCACCCCAACCGGCTGCAGGTGCTGGGCACGCTGGAGGCCAGGCACCTTGCCTCGTTCGACGATGCGGCGTTGCGGCAGATGCTGGACACGCTGTTCGCTGCAAAGCCGGCAGCCATCATCCACACCGACGGCGTGCGGCCCGACTGGCGGATGCTCGCCACCGCGGAAAACACCGGCGTGGCGGTATTCGGTACCGACCAGACCAGCGCGACCGTCATCAATCACATGCGCCGCTACCTGGGCAAGGCGCTGGCCGATACCACCACGCTGCATGGGGTCTGCATGGACGTGCTGGGCATCGGCGTGCTCATCACCGGCGACTCCGGCGTCGGCAAGAGCGAGCTCGGCCTCGAATTGATCAGCCGTGGCCACGGCCTGGTCGCAGACGACGCGGTGGACATTGCCCGCATCGCCATGACCACCCTGGAATGCCGCAGCCCGCCCATGCTCAAGGAATTCCTCGAGGTGCGTGGCCTCGGCGTGCTCAACATCCGCACCATCTTCGGTGAGACCGCCATCCGGCCGAAGATGAACCTGCGCCTCATCGTGCACCTCGAAAAGCCCACGCAGGCGGGCGGGCTGGCGCCGACGGAACGCCTGCCGCTGCATGAACTCTCCGAGGACATCCTCGGCATGACGATCCGCAAGGTAGTCATTCCGGTTGCCGCCGGACGAAACCTCGCGGTGCTGCTCGAGGCCGCGGTGCGCAACCACATCCTGCAGCTGCGCGGCATCGACTCGACCGAAGAGTTCGTCACGCGCCAGCAATCCGAAATGCTGAGACAGGCGGGCAAGGATGCCGAGCCTTAGAGCGCCTGACAGAATTGCCGTCAGGCGTCCCCGCCTGGGGGAGCACGAGGGGATGTATTTCCCCGTATCGTCAGGTACTCCGGGAATGCGTTTCACCGATGAGCGGATGCTCCCCGCGCATTCCCACGCTCTCCCGGCTCCGGCTGGGGGCGGGCGCTGCGACCGCGGGCGTTTCCCCGGACCCGATGAACCGGTAGACAGGCGTGAGACCCGCGCGCGCGGCATTCATCCCCGGCACGGCCTTCGCCGTCAGCGCACAGGTGCGCGACAGGCAGGCACTCGCCCCGCAGCACGGGCGCATGGCCGAATGCAGCGCCAATGCCAAGGGCCTCGAGGGCGATGAAGACAGGAAGGCCCGCCACGGATGCCTCAGGGCGTGATGCGGTCGGCAATCCGACCCCGGGGATCGCGACCGGCAGCATCGCGGAAATGCGCCTGCAGGATGCCTTGGGCAACATCGAACCGCAGGTGCCGCCATGCAAGTCGTCCTGATCAGCGGGCTGTCGGGTTCGGGCAAGAGCGTCGCGCTCAATGTCCTCGAGGACAACGGCTACTACTGCGTCGACAACCTTCCGGTCAAGCTGCTGGCGGAAACCGTGCAGTTGCTGCGCTCGGCCGGCCAGCAGTGGGTAGCGGTCAGCATCGACGCGCGCGGCGGCCAGAGCGTGGCCACGCTGCCGGGCTACATCGACGACCTCAAGGCGCAGCAAATCGACGCGCGCCTGCTGTTCCTCGATTCCAAGAACGACACGCTGATGCGGCGCTACGCCGAATCGCGCCGGCGCCACCCGCTGGCGGCGGCCGACCTGACGCTGGAGGAAAGCATCGCCAGCGAGCGCGCGCTGATGGCGCCGATCGCCGAGGTCGGGCACCGCATCGACACCAGCGACCTGCACCCCAATGTGCTGCGCAGCCGGATCAAGGACCTGCTGCAGGAGGACCGCGGGACCACCTCGCTGCTGTTCGAGTCCTTCGGCTACAAGCATGGCGTGCCGCTGGACGCGGACTTCGTCTTCGACGTGCGCTGCCTGCCGAACCCATTCTACGAGCTGCGCCTGCGCCCGCTCAGCGGGCGTGACGCCGCGGTGATCGGCTTTCTCGAGGCCGAGCCATCGGTCGCAAGGATGCTGGCCGACATCGGCGACTTCGTCGAGTCCTGGCTGCCGGCGTTCCGCAACGACACCCGCGCCTACCTGACCGTGGCCATCGGCTGCACCGGCGGCCAGCACCGCTCGGTCTACATCGCCGAGCGGCTGGCGGCCCGCTTCTCGGCACAGGACGGCCGCAGCCCGGTCATCGTGCGGCACCGCCAGCTCGTCACCCCGCGATGAACGCTCCGCCGCGAACCGTCAGCCTGGCCTTCACCGGCGCCTCCGGCATCGCCTATGGCGTGCGCCTGCTCGAATGCCTGCTGGGCGCCGGCGTCCGTGTCCACCTGCTCTACTCCCAGGTCGCGCATGTCGTCGCCAAGCAGGAGCTGGATCTCGTCCTGCCGGCGCGTCCGACCGAGGCCGCGCGCTATTTTTCCGAACGATTCGCGGCATCCGCGGGACAACTCAACGTGTTCGGCAAGGAGGACTGGTATGCGCCGGTGGCCTCCGGCTCCAACCCGGCCGATGCCATGGTGATCTGCCCTTGCAGCATGGGAACGCTCGCCGCAGTGGCTGCGGGGCTTGCCGACAACCTGATCGAGCGCGCCGCCGACGTCATGCTCAAGGAAGGACGCAGCCTCGTGCTCGTCCCGCGCGAAACCCCGCTGTCGCAGATCCACCTCGAGAACATGCTGCGCCTCGCACGCGCGGGCGCCGTCATCCTGCCCGCCAATCCCGGCTTCTACCATCGGCCGGCCGGCATTGCCGCAGTCATCGATTTCATCGTCGCGCGCGTGCTCGACCAGCTGCGCGTGCCCCATCAGCTGCTGCCCCGCTGGGGGCGCAATGGCCACGATGGCCACGACAGCCGCGATACGGAATGATGCCCGAGCCATGACCGATCAATCGCGCATCCCGCTGTTTCCGCTGAATGCCGTGCTGTTTCCGGGCGGCCGCCTGCCGCTGCGCGTCTTCGAGGCGCGCTACATGGACATGACGCGCGATTGCATGCGCTCGGGATCGCCATTCGGCGTCTGCCTGATCCGCGAAGGCCGCGAGGTCGGGAAGCCGGCGACGCCGGAGCCGGTTGGCAGCCTCGCCCACATCATCGACTGGGACATGCAGCAACTGGGCATGCTGCAGCTGCAGACACGCGGCGGCCAGCGCTTCCGGGTCCTGCGGAGCGAAGCAAGCCCGCAGGGCCTGCTCTCTGCGGACATCGAACTGATTCCAGCGGAAGATCCCGTGGCGGTGCCGGAGTCCCTGAAGGCCTGTGTGCAGCTGCTGCAGACGGTGGTCAGGGACCAGGGCGACACCGTCTTCCATGCGCCGCACCGGATGGACGAGGCGGCCTGGGTCGGCTACCGGCTCGCCGAGATCCTGCCCATACCGCTACCCGCCCGGCAGAAGCTGCTGGAACTCGCCGACAGCGTTGAACGGCTCACGCTGCTGCACAGGTTTCTCGAGCAGCACGGCCTGCTGCAGAACAACAGCGGCGGCGCATGACGAGACTGCACCAAGGGCTCCGCGACTACCCGCCGGCCTTGTCAGCCGCGTCCAGCAGCGCGGCAGGCAACCTGTCCAGCAGCTTGCGCACCGGCACCGGGATGGCGTCCGCGGCTGCGTCCTGCAAGGTCATCCAGGCCGTTGCACCGCCGTCCGCCACACGTTCGCCATCGGCCACCCGGCATGCAACCGGGTGGATGCGCAGCGTGAAATGGGTAAACGAGTGGGGTAAGACAGGCAGGTGCTCGACATCGGCGGCGCGCAGCCCGAAGCGCGCCTCGCATACCGCGGCGGCCTCTTCTTCGATGCCAATCTCGGGGAAGCACCACAGCCCGCCCCAGATGCCGGCGGCCGCGCGCTTCTCCAGCAGCAACCGTCCCTGCGACACCAGCAGCAGCATCCTGGTCTCGCGCACCGGCACGCTCCTGCGCGGGCGCGGCCACGGATAGGACGCCGTTGCGCCCTCCGCCCGGGCGCGGCAACTGGCCCGGACCGGGCAACGCTCGCAGGACGGCTTGCGCGTGCAGACGGTGGCGCCGAGATCCATCAGCGCCTGCGTATAGCGCGCAATGCCGCGTGCCGGCAGCAGCGACTCGGCCAGCGTCCACAACTTCGCCGCTACCTTCGCATCGCCAGGAAATCCCGCAACCGCGAAGTGGCGGGCGAGGACGCGCCTGACGTTGCCGTCGAGGATGGCCTCGCTGCGCCGGAACGCGAACGCGACGATCGCCGCGGCGGTGGAACGCCCGACGCCCGGCAGGGCCTCCAGCGCTTCGCGCCCGCGCGGAAACGCCCCGCCATGCACGGCGACGAGGGCGTTGGCAGCGCGGTGCAGGTTGCGGGCCCGCGAGTAGTAACCGAGTCCGCTCCACAGGCGCAGGACGGCGTTTAGGTCCGCAGCGGCCAGGCTCGCCACGTCCGGAAAATGCTCGAGGAAGGTCCGGTAATAGGGGATCACGGTGCCGACCTGGGTCTGCTGCAGCATGATCTCCGACAGCCAGATCCGGTAGGCATCACGGGTGTTCTGCCAGGGCAGGTCGTTGCGGCCGTGACGGCGCTGCCATGCGATCAGCTGCGCGGCAAAGTCCGCGGGCTTTCCCGCAGGCTTTGCGGCCTTGCGCGCTGCTGCGGGGACGGCGACGTGCTCGGCTGCGCGCGCTCTTGCACGCACTCTGCCGGCGCGACGCGAGCCTGCTGGCGATTTCACCGCTTGAACAGGCCCTTGAGGCGATCCTGCACCTGTTCCTTGACCTTCTCCTGCACCTGCTGCTTCACCGCCCCGGTCGCGGCCGCGGCGAAATCGATGCGGTACTTGAGCGCGTCGAACGGCCCGCTCAGGCGCACGGGAATGGTCAGACCGCGCAGGTCGGCCAGATCCTTCGCGCCCTGCCCGCCCGATGTGCCGACGATCGCCGCCTTGGCCAGATAGTCCATCTGGCTGGCGCCGATGTCGGTGTCTCCTGCCCCGGTCAGGCGCAGAAAGGGCGACTTCGCCGACAGGTCCTCGTTGTGCGCGACGCCATTGCGGATGACGAAGCTGCCCGACAGTTCGGTGAAATCGGTCTTGTCGGCCTTCGAGGCGCCCTGCTCCTGGGATTTCGCGCCAAGAATG
>VGIE01000031.1 GCA_016867955.1 Betaproteobacteria bacterium | reverse complement strand
ACCTCGTGCTGGCGCTGGTCATGCTGGGCTTCGGCATTGCCTTCTTCATGTCGCCCGACCAGGGCTGGACGCCGTTCATCGTCATGACGGTGATCGCGTTCGTGCTGGGTGTGCTGATCATCATTCCCATCGGCGGCGCCGACATGCCGGTGGTGATCTCGATGCTGAACAGCTATTCCGGCTGGGCGGCCGCGGGCATCGGCTTCTCACTCAACAACACCCTGCTCATCATCGCCGGTTCGCTGGTGGGTTCCTCGGGCGCGATCCTGTCATACATCATGTGCAAGGCGATGAACCGCTCGTTCGTCAGCGTCATCCTCGGCGGCTTTGGCGCCGAGGAAGGCGCGGCGGCAGCGCAATCCGGCAACAAGACGGTGCGGTCAGGTTCGGCGGACGATGCCGCCTTCCTGATGGGCAATGCCGAGTCGGTGATCATCGTACCGGGCTATGGCCTCGCCGTGGCCCGCGCGCAGTATGCCGTGAAGGAGATGGTCGCCAAGCTCACGGCCAGGGGCGTGACGGTGCGCTATGCCATCCATCCGGTGGCGGGACGCATGCCCGGCCACATGAACGTGCTGCTGGCCGAGGCCGAAGTGCCCTACGACCAGGTGCTCGAGATGGACGAGATCAACAGCGACTTCGGCGCCACCGACGTGGTGCTGGTGCTGGGCGCCAACGACGTGGTCAATCCGCTGGCGCACGAGAAGGGCAGCCCGATCTACGGCATGCCGATTCTGGATGTGCACAAGGCGCGCACCGTGCTGGTCAACAAGCGCTCGATGGCCTCCGGCTACGCCGGCCTCGACAACCCGCTCTTCTACATGGACCGCACCTTAATGGTGTTCGGCGACGCGAAGAAGGTGGTGGAGGACATCGTCAAGGCTCTCGACTAGCGGGGCATTGCAAAACGACTGCGGTGGCCATCTGCGGCGATGCGCGGTGCTCGCATCCGCGACTATCTGCTCGATATGTCTCGGTCGCTGCGCTCCGCGTGCCTGGCATCTGGCCATCCACGCTGCGTTTTCCTGCCGCGCTGACAGCAAGCAAGATCGTATCTGATTAGAATGAAGTCATGAATTTCGGCAAATCCGACAACGCCCGCCGCAACATCCTCGCGCGCATCCGTAAGGCGCAGGGCCGCGGCGCCGACTCCAGGCAAGGCGTGCCCGCCTCGCAGGCCGAGCTCGAAGCGGTGTCAACCTATCTCAAGGCGCATCCGCGCGGGCCGCTGCCTGCGGTCACGGGCGACGTTGTCGCGAATTTCCGCGCCCGCGCTGAAGCCATGCAGAGCACTACGGAGGTCGTTGCCAGCATGCGCGATGCGCCGGCGGTCGTGGCGCGGTATCTTGCCGCGCGCCAGCTCCCCGCCCGCGGCTGCGTATGGCCTGCGCTGCCGGCGCTGGACTGGGCAGGAGCCGGCATCGACGTCGCGGCGCGCGCCGCGGTGGATGCCGACCTGATCGGCATCACCGGCGCCTTCGCCGGCATCGCCGAGACCGGCACGCTGATGACAGTGTCCGGCGCCGACACGTCAGGGTCGGCGAGCCTGCTACCCGAGACCCACATCGCCATCGTCGAGGCACGCCGCATCGTGCCGCACATGGAGGACGCATGGAACCTCCTGCGCGCCGAGCTCGGCCGGCCACCGCGCGCCGTCAATTTCATCTCCGGTCCCTCGCGCACCGGCGACATCGAGCAGACCATCGTCATCGGCGCCCACGGGCCGTACCGCGTGCACATCGTCGTCGTCGGCGAGGCCCGAAGACCACGCGGAGCCGGCCCGGGCGCCTGCGGCGCACGCCCGCAGGTGGCGAGGGGCGGGATCATGAAACCGATTGAGGAGAACGAATGATTCAGACACCACGCGGGCTCGCCATGACGCCGGCCCGCTTGCATGCCGGTGCCGTGGTGGAATCGGAAAGGATCGGGCGCAAGGCGGCGCTGCTGGCCTGCGCGGGACTGATGTCCATGGATGCGGTCGCGGCAGGCGATGCCGCCACGGCGCGGACCTTCGGCATCCTGGCCATGCTGATCGTGCTGGCCAAGGCCGCAAGCTTCGTTGAGCGCTTCAAGCAGCCGGCGGTGCTTGGCGAGATCGCGATGGGCGTGATCGTCGGCAACCTGTTCCTCATCGGCTTCGATTTCTTCGAGCCGGCGAAGAAGGATCCCATCCTGCTGTTCCTCGCCGAATTCGGCGTGGTGGTGCTGCTGTTCCAGATCGGGCTGGAGTCCAGCGTCAGCACCATGGTGAAGGTCGGAATGCGCGCGCTGATGGTGGCAGTGGTCGGGGTCGCAGCGCCCTTCGTCATCGGTGTCTGGTTTGTCGGTCCGGTGCTGTTTCCGGGCGGCTCGTTCAATACCTATCTCTTCTTCGGCGCCACGCTGACGGCCACCAGCGTCGGCATCACGGCGCGCGTGTTCCAGGACATGGGCACGCTGCAGTCGCGCGAGGCTCAGATCGTGCTCGGCGCGGCGGTGATCGACGACGTCATCGGGCTCATCATTCTCGCCATCGTGTCGGCGGTGGTGAAGTCCGGCACGGTCAGCCTCGTGGAAGTGCTGGTGATCACGGGCAAGGCGGCGGGGTTCCTGGTCGGTGTGCTGGTTGCGGGGCGTTACCTGGCGCGCTTCTTCACAGGGATCTTCATTCGCATCAACACCGGCCTGGGGGTCAAGCTGGCGCTGGCGATGGGCACCTGCCTGATGTTCGCCTATGTCTCCTCGCTGTTCGGCCTTGCACCCATCGTCGGCGCCTTCGCGGCCGGCCTGATCCTCGACGAGGTGTATTTCCGCGGTTTCGCGGACGCCACCATTGCCGACGACGTGCGTGCGGCAGTCAAGGACTCGGATGCGTCCACAGCGAAGCGCGTCGGCGCAGTGCTCGAAAGGCATGCCCGGCACCATCTCGAGACGTTGATGGCTCCGATCAGCTTTGTGCTCGTGCCGCTGTTCTTCATCTACACCGGCATGCAGGTCAACCTCGTGGTCCTGAACGACGCGCATCTGGTGCTGGTGGCGCTGGGCGTGACCTTCGTGGCCTTTGCCGGCAAGCTGGTGTCGGGCATCGTCGCCGGCCCGGTGAACAAGTGGATCGTCGGCTGGGGCATGGCGCCGCGCGGCGAAGTCGGGCTTATTTTCGCCGTGGTCGGCAAGCAGCTCGGCGTGGTGGACGACGAGGAGTACGCTGCCATCATCATCATGGTGATGCTCACCACGCTGCTGACGCCACTGGTGCTGGCCTGGCTGATCAAGCGCCAGCGCTGAAGAAGTTGTGCCCGAGCGGGTCAGGACCCGCCTTGCAATTGCCGATTTGGCGGAATAGCATGACCCCGCAGGCTGTAAACTCATGAGGTTTGCAGGAAGCACGCCGGTACAGCGCGGAGACGCTAGTGGTTTTCCTTCGTTGCCTCCGGCGCCATCGCGAGTCATTCGGGCGCATGGGCGCCACCAACTGAGGAGGAGCTATGAAGAAGGCAGAAGAGAAAAAGCCCGCAGCATCCCTGCGGCGGAAGTTCCTGACCGGGGCGGCGGCGACCGCGGGAGCGGCGACGCTCGGATTCCCCAGCATCGCCAAGGGCCAGTCGGGCCCGGTCACCATGCGCCTGCAGAGCACTTGGCCGAGCAAGGACATCTTCCACGAGATGGCCGGCGACGTGGTGAAGAAGATCAACGACATGTCGGGCGGTGACCTGCGCATCGAGCTGCTGCCGGCCGGTGCCGTGGTGCCGGCCTTCGGGCTGCTCGATGCGGTGTCCAAGGGCACCCTTGACGCCGGCCACGGCGTGGTCGCCTATCACTACGGCAAGCAGACCGCCTTGGCGCTGTGGGGCTCGGGGCCGGCCTTCGGCATGGATGCCAACATGGTGCTGGCATGGCACAAGTACGGCGGCGGCAAGGCGTTGCTGGACAAGATCTACGGCTCCATCGGCGCCAACGTGGTGTCCTACCTTTACGGCCCCATGCCGACCCAGCCGCTGGGCTGGTTCAAGAAGCCGGTCACCAAGCCGGCCGACTTCAAGGGCCTCAAGTACCGCACCGTGGGCCTGTCCATCGACGTGTTCACCGGCCTGGGCGCGGCGGTGAACGCGCTGCCGGGCGGCGAGATCGTGCCGGCCATGGACCGCGGGCTGCTCGATGCGGCGGAGTTCAACAATGCCAGCTCCGACCGCGTGCTCGGTTTCCCGGACGTATCCAAGGTGTGCATGCTGCAGAGCTTCCACCAGAGCGCCGAGCAGTTCGAGGTGACCTTCAACAAGGGCCGTTACGACACCCTGCCGCCGAGGCTGAAGGTCCTGATCGAGAACGCCATCGAGGCGGCCTCCTCGGACATGCTGTGGAAGGCCTTCGACCGCTATTCGAAGGACTATGAGGAGATGCGCACCAAGGACAAGGTGCGTTTCTTCAAGACGCCCGATTCGCTGCTGCAGGAGCAACTCAAGGTGTTTGACGCGGCGGCCGCAAAGAAGTCAGCCGAGAACCCGCTGTTCAAGGAGGTGCAGGCGTCGATGCGCTCGTTTGCCGAACGCGTGGTGAAGTGGGACCTCGACACCAACGTCAACCGCAGGCAGGCCTACAACCACTACTTCCTGACCCGGGCAGCGGCGCCGGCCAAGGCAGCTCCGGCGACGGCCGCCGCCAAGAAGGGCTGAGCGCTCGCCTGGCGCAATGCGCCGGCGACACCATCCGGCCCGTGGCCGGGTGGTGTTTTTTTGTGGACTCGGGGCGCCGCCGGGGAAGGGCTGCCGGCGCTGACGGCCGGAGGCCAGCGGACGACCATCGACAATCGCCAAGCCGGATGGACCGGACGGGAATGCAAACATGCAAAAGCTGCTGCTGTTTGTCGACAAGCTGAGCACCTGGGTCGGGCAGGCGTTCGCCTGGCTGATCCTGCTGCTCACGCTGCAGGTGTCGTGGGAAGTGTTCGCGCGCTACGTGCTGTCCGACCCGCATGCCTGGGCGTTCGACGCCATGGTGATGCTGTACGGCACCGTCTTCATGATGGCCGGCGCCTACACCCTGGCCAAGAACGGCCATGTGCGCGGCGACGTGCTGTACGGGTACTTCCCGGTGCGCGTGCAGGCGGGCCTCGACCTGGCGCTCTACATCCTGTTCTTCATTCCCGGCGTGGTGGCGCTGGTGTGGGCGGGCTACACCTATGCCTCCGAATCCTGGGCCATCAACGAGCATTCCAACATCACCGCCGACGGCCCGCCCATCTATCCCTTCAAGACCGTGATCCCGGTGGCCGGGGTGTTCCTGCTGCTGCAGGGCGGCGTCGAGATCGTGCGCTGCATCCAGTGCCTGCGCGAGGGCGCCTGGCCGTCGCGGGAGGCCGACGTCGAGGAGGTGGACGTCGAGAAGCTGAAGGAGATGGTGCACGTCAGGGACGAGGACATCGCCACGCTGGATGCCGAACTCGGCACCCGCGGCGCGGGCGGCACGCCGGCGGGGCGGCCATGAAGCGCCAGGCCTGGTTCGGCCTGTCCATCATGGCGCTGGTGGTGGTGCTGGTGTTCGTGCTGATGCCGTCGCCGTCGCAGATGACCAACGGCCACCTCGGCCTGCTCATGCTGGCGCTCATCGTGGTGGCGATCATGCTGGGCTTTCCCACGGCGTTCACGCTCATGGGCATGGGCGTGATCTTCGCCTGGTTCGCCTACTACTCGCGCGACCCGTCGCTGGCCAACCGGCAGACGCTGGACCTGATGGTGCAGCGAACCTACGCGGTGATGTCCAACGAGGTGCTGATCTCCATTCCGCTGTTCGTCTTCATGGGCTACCTGGTCGAACGCGCCAACCTGATCGAGAAACTGTTCAAGAGCCTGCACCTGGCCACCGCGCGCGTGCCCGGTTCGCTGGCGGTCGCCACCGTCATCACCTGCGCCGTGTTCGCCACCGCCACCGGCATCGTCGGCGCCGTGGTGACGCTGATGGGGCTGCTCGCGCTGCCGGCCATGCTGCGCGCCGGCTACAGCACCCAGTTGGCGGCCGGGGCGATCACCGCGGGCGGCTGCCTCGGCATCCTGATTCCCCCCTCGGTGCTGCTCATCGTCTATGGCGCCACCGCGGGGGTGTCGGTGGTGCAGCTCTATGCTGGCGCGTTCTTCCCCGGCATCATGCTGGCGGCGCTGTATGTCGGGTTCATCATCCTGGCGGCCAAGATCAGGCCCAGCCTCGCGCCGCCGCTGTCGATCGCGGACCGGTACATCGACCTGCCGCGCTTCGCGCAGGCGGTGTCGGCAACCATCAGCCACAAGGTGATTCCCGGCCTGCTCGGCGCGCTGCGCTCGCGCAATTCGCCGGAGCTGCCGCGGGGCGACCTGCTGCGCCACCTGGGCATTGCGCTGCTGCCCCTGCTCGCGGCCGTGCTGCTGATGGGGCTGATCCATCGCGGCATCACCGCGCCGGAGCAAGTCGACGCAACCCAGGGACTGGTGGAAATGGGCAGCGAAGCGCAGGGCGCAGGTAACGAGCCCGGGCGCGAGCTGGCCGCGCAGGGCGAACTGGCTGAGCCGAAGGATGAGGGCGAGTTGAAAGAGCCGCCCGCGGATGGCGAACTCGCCGAGCCGCCAGTCGAGGGCAAAGCGTCGCAGTCCCCAGCCGCCGCGGCGAAGGCCGATGCGCCGCCCGCGGGCGAGGCGCCGGCAGGCCAACCTGCGGCTGCTGCACCGGCAGCGGCAGCCGAAAACGCTGCGGGCGTCGATGGCGAACGGCGGCCCGCACCCACGGGTTACTGGATCGCGGTAGCCCTGCTTGCCGCCGTGCTGGCGGCGTTCTATGCGGTGTTCACGTTCACCCGCCTCGAGATCTTCAAGATGCTGCTGGCGTCGTTCTTCCCCCTGGCTATGCTGATCCTGGCGGTGCTGGGCAGCATCGTGTTCGGCCTGGCGACGCCGTCCGAGGCGGCCGCCATGGGTTCGCTGGGCGGGCTGCTGCTGGCCGCCGCCTACGGGCGGCTGAAGTTCCCCATGGTGCGCGAGTCGGTGTTCCTCACCGCCAAGACCTCGGCCATGGTGTGCTGGCTGTTCGTCGGCTCGTCGATCTTTTCTGCGGCCTTCGCGCTGCTGGGCGGGCAGGAACTCATCAATCAGTGGGTGCTGTCGCTCGAGATGACGCCGCTGCAGTTCATGATCCTGTCGCAGATCATCATCTTCCTGCTCGGCTGGCCGCTGGAATGGACCGAGATCATCGTCATCTTCATGCCAATCTTCGTGCCGCTGTTGCCGCATTTCGGCATCGACCCGCTGTTCTTCGGGCTGCTGGTCGCGCTCAACCTGCAGACGGCATTCCTGTCGCCGCCGGTGGCGATGGCCGCCTTCTACCTGAAGGGCGTGTCGCCGCCGCATGTCACGCTGAACCAGATCTTCGGCGGCATGCTGCCCTTCATGGGCATCCAGGTGGTGGCGCTGGTGCTGCTGTACCTGTTTCCCGCGATCGGGCTGTGGCTGCCCAACGTGCTGTACGGGCGCTAGGCGGATGAGCCCGGCCGCGCTGAAGCCCGCATGAAGCCCCGGATCCTCGTCACCCGCACCCTCGTCGACGAACTGCTCGACGAACTGCGCCGCCATTTCGAGGTCGACGACAGCCAGCCGCGCGACGGCCCGCATTCGGCGGACGAGCTGCGCAGCCGGATCGCCGACAAGGACGGCGTGCTGCTGTTCGCCGACCGCGTCGACGCCGCGCTGCTGGATGCCGCACCGCGGCTGAAGGCGGCCTGCAACATCACCGTCGGCTACAACAACGTCGATGTCGCGGCCTGCACCGCGCGCGGCATCCTGGTCACCAATGCCCCCGGCGTGCTCGACGACACCACCGCCGACATGACCTGGGCGCTGCTGCTGGCGGCGGCACGGCGCATCGCCGAGTCCGACCGCTGGCTGCGCGCCGGCAACTGGAAGGGCATGAAGTTCAGCGACCGCTTCGGCCGCGACGTGCACCATGCCACGCTCGGCATCCTCGGCATGGGGCGCATCGGGCGCGCCGTGGCGCGGCGCGCGGTCGGGTTCGACATGCGCGTGATCTACCACAACCGCACGCGGCTCGAGTCGGCACTGGAGACAGAGGCGAATGCGCGCTACGTCGGCATGGACGAGCTGCTGGCGCAATCCGATTTCCTGTCGCTGCACCTGCCCTACACGGAAGCCAACCGCAACGTCATCGGCGCGGTCGAGCTCGCGCGCATGAAGCCGACGGCGATCCTGGTCAACGCCTCGCGCGGCGGCCTGGTGGATGAACCAGCACTGATCGCGGCGCTGCGCGAAGGGCGCGTTGCCGGCGCCGCGCTCGACGTGTTCGACGGCGAGCCGACGGTGAATCGCGGATTCCTCGGCCTCGATAACGTGGTCCTCGCGCCGCACATGGGCAGCGCGACGCGCGCCACGCGACTGGCGATGGCGCGACTGGCCATCGAGAACCTGATGGAGGCGCTGGCGGGCGGGGTGCCGCGCTGCCTCGTCAATCCGGAGGCGCTGGCGCGCAGGCGCGGCTGAGCCGCGCGCGAGTCGTGGCGGGAGGCAATGGCGACGCCGCGGCCGGAAATCATCACATGGCTTGGATGCCCGCCGCGTCGGGGGGGCATCGCCGAAATGCATGGATCATGGGCCTTGATTCACGCGCCCTGTGGCAGCGGGAGCATGTTTCCTCTATCATCAGCGGCCGATGCATTCAGCGCATCCAACCATGCGGGGAGCACCGTCCTCCGCGATTCCCTGTCTCGGGGCGCCCGATGGCCATGCCATCAGGCGCGTTGACTTGAATGGCTCATCGAACCACCCGACCATCCGTGAAGAACACAACGTTCCCCACCGCGCAGGATGCCGAAGCGGCGTTCTACGAAGCCCTGGAGGCGTCCGACCTCGAGGCCATGATGGAAGTGTGGGCCGATGACGAGGAGATCGTCTGCATCCATCCGGGCGGCTCGCGCCTCGCGGGGTTTGCCGACGTGCGCGCCAGCTGGGCGGAGATCTTCTCGGGCGGCCGCCGGCTCGACGTGCAGGTGTCGCACCAGGTCGTGCTCGGCGGCATGATGCTGGCGGTGCACAGCGTGCGCGAGAGCATCGCGGTCAAGGGCGAGAAGCGCGCGGCGGTGCCGGTGTCCGCCACCAACGCCTACATGCGCACCGGCAACGGCTGGCGCATGATCCTGCACCACGCCTCGCCCGCCCCGCAGGGGGCGACACAGCAGCGGCCGGCGGAGCCGGAAACGCCAAGGGTGCTGCACTGACCCGAAACCCTCCGGGCGCGCGGCTCCACGCGTTCGCCCCGCCCTGGTGGCTGCGCAACCGCCACCTGCATACCATCTGGGCGGCCCTGCGCGGCCGCTTCCTCTCCGCGCCTGCGCTGCGGCGCGTGCGCTGGGATACGCCCGATGGCGACTTCATCGACGTGGATTTCACGGATGGTCCCCCCGGCACAGAGGGCAACGCGCCATTGCTGGTGCTGTTCCACGGGCTCGAGGGAGGGTCGCGCAGTCATTATGCGGTGGCGATGGCGCGCGCGGCGCGCGCGCGCGGCTGGCGCTTTGCGCTGCCGCATTTTCGCGGCTGCGCGGGCGAGATCAACCGCCTGCCACGCGCCTACCATTCTGGCGATAGCGCCGAGATCGGCTGGGTGCTTGCGCGCATGCGGCGCGAGCATGCAGGTGCGGGCGCCGCGCTTTATGCGGTGGGCATCTCGCTCGGCGGCAATGCGCTGCTGAAATGGCTGGGCGAGGCAGGGCGTGCGGCCCTCGGGCAGGTGGACGCAGCAGCTGCCGTGTCCGCGCCGCTCGACCTGATGCTCGCCGGTGACGCGCTGGGGTGCGGTTTCAACCGCGCCTACTCGCGCATGTTCCTTGCGACGCTGAAGAAGAAAGGCGCACAGAAGATTGCCATGTACCCGGGCAGTTTCGACGCCGCGGCGATGCGCCGCGCGCGTACACTGCGGGCGTTCGACAATGCCGTGACCGCGCCGCTGCATGGCTTTCGAGATACCGACGATTACTGGACGCGCGCGAGCGCACGTCCGCTGCTGGCCGGCATCGCCGTGCCCACGCTGATCATCAACGCGCTGGACGATCCTTTCGTGCCGCCTGCGGCACTGCCCGATCGAGCGGCGCTGCCCGCCTGCGTGACCGCGGAATACCCGCCGCGCGGCGGGCATGTCGGCTTCGTGTCCGGGCCGTTCCCCGGCACCATCGACTGGCTGCCGGCGCGCGTGATCGCGCATTTCGAGGCGGTCATGGGAGCACCTCGCAGAGAAGTGATCCGGAGCACCTGACCGAGTGGAGGTCAGGCGGCCTGCTAGAATTGCCGCTGCCCGTCCGCCGACAACAAGACCCGCGCCTCACCATGCAGACCTTGCAAGGCTTGCGCGCAGCGGCGCAACGCAGTGGTTTCCATGGCCAATCCCCCCGCCCAGATATTCAAGGCCTATGACATACGCGGCATCGTCGGCCTCACGCTGACCGGGGCCGGCGTGCGCCTCATCGGCCGCGCGCTGGCCAGTGAAGCGCGGGCACGCGGCCAGACGGCGATTGCCGTGGGACGCGACGGCCGGCTGTCGGGACCGGCGCTGGCCGCGGCGCTGGCCGAAGGCCTGCGCGAGGGCGGCATCGATGTCATCGACGTCGGCATGGTGGCCACGCCGTTGACCTACTTCGCCGCGCACCAGCTCGGCTGCCACAGCTGCGTGTCGGTGACGGGCAGCCACAATCCGCCCGACTGGAACGGTCTGAAGATGGTGCTGGGCGGCAGCACGCTGTCTGGCGAGGACATCCAGCGCCTGCGCGCGCGCATCGAGGACGGCGATTTCTCCGCCGGTTCGGGCCGGCTGGAAACGGCTGACGTTCGCAGCGCCTATCTCGAGCGCATTCTCGCCGACGTGAAGCTGGTGCGGCCGATGAAGATCGGCATCGATTGCGGCAATGGCGTGGCCGGCGCGACGGCGGCGGGGCTCTACCGGCGCATGGGCTGCACAGTCACCGAACTCTTTTGCGAGGTGGATGGCTCGTTTCCCAACCATCATCCCGATCCCTCGCAGCCGGCCAACCTCGCCGACCTCGTGAACGCGGTGAAGGCAGGCGACCTCGAGCTCGGGCTCGCGTTCGACGGCGATGGCGACCGGCTCGGCGTGGTGATGAAGAGCGGCCGCATCATCTATCCGGACCGCCAGCTGATGCTGTTCGCGAAAGACGTCCTGTCGCGCGTACCCGGCGCCGAGATCATCTACGACGTGAAATGCACGCGCAAGCTCGCACCCTGGATCCGCCAGCATGGCGGCGTGCCGAGCATGTGGAAGACCGGGCACTCGCTGATCAAGGGCCGCATGAAGGAGCGCCACGCGCCGCTGGCCGGCGAGATGAGCGGGCACATGTTCTTCGGCGAGCGCTGGTACGGCTTCGACGACGGGCAGTATGCCGGCGCGCGCCTGCTGGAGATCCTCTCGCGCGCGGCCGACCCGTCGGCGGTGCTGGAGGCGCTGCCCGATGCGGTGAGCACGCCGGAACTGCACCTGGCGCTGGCCGAGGGCGAACCGCATCGCCTGGTTGCACAGATGCAGCAGACGGCGCGGTTTCCTGGCGCCGAGGAGATCATCCGCCTCGACGGCCTGCGCGTGGAATACCCGCATGGCTTCGGCCTGGCGCGCGCCTCCAATACCACGCCGGTGATCGTGATGCGCTTCGAGGCCGACGATGCTGCGGAACTCGCGCGCATTCAGGGCGAGTTCCGCCGCGTGCTGCTGGCGGCGAAGCCGGGGGCGGCGCTGCCCTTCTGACGGCGTTATTCGACGACAGTATTTCCGTCCG
>VGIE01000030.1 GCA_016867955.1 Betaproteobacteria bacterium | reverse complement strand
ATCGTCAAGCTGAACATTGGCAACCTCGCGCCCTTCGGCTTCGATGCGCCCGACGAGGTGCGCCACGATGTCATCGTCAACCTGCAGAACGCTTCCGGCTACACCGACTCGCGTGGGCTGTTCCAGTCGCGCAAGGCCATCATGCAGTACGCCCAGCAGAAGGGCATCGCCGGCGTGGAGCTCGACGACATCATCGTCGGCAACGGCGCCTCCGAGCTGATCGTCATGGTCATGCAGGGCCTGCTCGAAGCCGGCGACGAGGTGTTGGTGCCGACGCCCGATTATCCGCTGTGGACGGCAGCGGTGAGCCTGTCGGGCGGCAGGCCGCGGCATTACATGTGCGACGAGGCTTCGGGCTGGCTCCCGGACCTGGCCGACCTGCGTTCGAAGATCACGCCGCGCACGCGCGCCATCGTCGTGATCAATCCGAACAATCCCACCGGCGCGCTGTATCCCGACGACGTGCTCAGGGAGCTGGTCGCCATCGCCCGCGAGCACCAGCTGATCGTCATGGCCGACGAGATCTACGACAAGACACTCTACGACGGCGCCACGCACACGTCGATCGCCTCGCTGGCCGACGATGTGCTGTTCATGACCTTCAACGGCCTGTCCAAGAACTACAGGGCCTGCGGCTATCGCACCGGCTGGGTAATCATCTCGGGCGAAAAGGGCCATGCCCAGGACTATTTCGAGGGCCTCGGCATCCTCGCCTCGATGCGGCTGTGCGCCAACGTGCCGGGCCAGTTCGCCGTGCAGACGGCGCTGGGGGGCTACCAGAGCATCAACGACCTGGTCGCCCCCGGCGGGCGCCTGTGCCGCCAGCGCGACCTCGCGCATGCGCTGATCACCGCGATTCCCGGCGTCACCTGCTTCAAGCCGAAGGCGGCGCTGTACTTGTTCCCGCGCTTCGACCCGAAGCTCTATCCGATCGCCGACGACAGGCAGTTCATCCTCGAGATGCTGGAGGCCGAGAAGGTGCTGGTGGTGCAGGGCACCGGATTCAACTGGCCGCGGCCCGACCATATCCGCATCGTGTTCCTGCCCAACAGCGACGATCTCACTGACGCGATCGGCCACGTTGCCCGCTTCTGCGAGGCGTATCGCAAGCGGCACGCCTGAATGAAGGCGTGACGGCGATGCTCGGCCAGGTTTTGCGCGGCCTGATGCGCGGGCGCTCCGCGCCGGTCGGCATGGCGCGGCCCGGGTTCGCGACGCCGCCCGCAGCGCCTGCTCCACGGACTGCGATGCCGATGCTGCAGGCACTGGCATCGCGCGTTGCCGCCGGCCTGCAGCAGGCGCCGGGTGACAATTTCGACGCCGAGCGCTGGGGCGATGAACGCGGGCCGCGCGCCATGGAGGCGTCGCGCGCAGTGTCGGAACAGTGCCTGACCACGCTGCTGCAGTGGCCGGCCGAATTCCAGGCCGCCTGGCAGCGCTTCGAGGACGAGACATCGCGCTCGCTGTTCATCGACCTGCTGGCCTACCGCCTGCTGGGCCACCGGCATGTGCGGTTGCCGCTGGACGCCGCCCGGCATTGGCATCAGCGCGCACGCGCCGCGGCCATGGCGTTCGCGCCGTCGCAAATCAGCGGCCCCTTCGGCGCCATGCAGCGCTTCCGGGTGGAGTTTGCCGGCGCGCCCATCGTGCTCGATGCCTATCCCGGCAACGTCGCCTGGACCTTCCTGCTCGGGCAGTACCACTTTTCACGCGGCGCGGTGACGGTGGCGCCGCATGCCGGCGACGTGGTGATCGATGCCGGGGCTTGCTTCGGCGATACCGCGCTGGCCTTTGCCGACAGTGTCGGCGGGAAAGGGCGCGTGCATGCGTTCGAGGTCGATGCCGGCAACCTGCAGGTGGCCCAGTGCAATCTGTCCGCCAACGCGGCCCTGTCGGCGCGCGTGGAAATGCATGAACGGGCGCTGGGACGGGAATCGGGCACGCTGTACCTGCATGGCAGCGGGCCCGGCGCGCGGGTACTCTCGCAGCCCGGCGGGCTGCCGGTGACGGTGACGCGCATCGACGATTTCGTGGCGGAGGCCGGGCTGCCGCGGGTGGATTTCGTCAAGATGGACATCGAGGGCGCGGAATTCGACGCCCTGCAGGGGGCCGTGGAGACCATCGGGCGCTGGCGGCCCCGCCTCGCGGTGTCCGTGTACCATCATGTCGGAGATCTTGCGCGCATCGCCAACTGGATCGCTGGCCTTGGCCTGGGCTACCGGCTGTATCTGGAGCACTACACGATCCACCATGAAGAAACCGTGCTGTACGCGCTGCCGGCGGGAGCGCGTCTGCAATGTCCGCCCCAGTGAACGCGGCAATGGCTGACGTGGCCATCGTCGACATAACGGATGCCTCGGGACGCATCGCGGCGCCCGATGTGCTGGCCCGCGCCGAGCGCGTGCACCGGCAGCTGCGTTCGGAGCTGCCCGCCGATTACCCCGGCACGATGGCGCGGGTGTTCGCCGGCGGCGGGCGCATGTGCGTGGCAGTCGCGGGCGATGAGGTGCTGGGCGTGGCGGTGCACCGCACCGGCGAGAACACTGCCGACGGGGTGCATATGTATGTGGATGACCTCGTAACCGACGAGGCGCGGCGCTCGCGCGGCATCGGGCGTGCGCTGATGGCGCACCTTCAGGCCATCGCGCGCGCCGCGGGCTGCGAGGCGCTCATCCTCGACTCGGGCACGCAACGCCAGCAGGCGCACAAGTTCTACTTTCGAGAGGGCATGGTCATCACCTCGTTCAACTTCAAGAAGGGTTTGCCCAAATGAGCACCATGAAACCAATCAAGGTCGGCCTGCTGGGCATCGGTACCGTCGGTGTCGGCGTGTGGGAAGTGCTGGGGCGCAACCAGGAAGAGATCACGCGGCGCGCGGGACGCGGCATCGTCATCGCCAGAGTGGCCGACAAGGACACCGAGCGGGCGAAAAAGGTCACCGGTGGCAAGGTGGCGGTCACGGGCGACGCCAACGAGGTGGTCACCGACCCCAACATCGACATCGTCATCGAGCTGATCGGCGGCTACGGCGTGGCCAGGGATCTGGTGCTGAAGGCCATTGCCAACGGCAAGCACGTGGTGACGGCCAACAAGGCGCTGCTCGCCACCCACGGCAACGAGATCTTCGCCGCCGCGCAGAAGGCGGGTGTCATGGTTGCCTTCGAAGCGGCGGTCGCGGGCGGCATCCCCATCATCAAGGCGCTGCGCGAAGGGCTTACCGCCAACCGCATTGAGTGGATTGCCGGCATCATCAACGGCACCTCCAACTTCATCCTGTCGACCATGCGCGACAAGGGCCTGTCCTTTGCCGAGGTGCTGGCGCAGGCACAGAAGCTCGGCTACGCCGAGGCCGACCCGACTTTCGACATCGAGGGCATCGACGCCGCGCACAAGCTGACCATCATGTCGGCCATTGCCTTCGGCATCCCGATGCAGTTTGACCGCGCCTACACAGAGGGTATTTCCAGGCTCACGCGCGAGGACATCCGGTACGCCGAGGAACTGGGCTACCGCATCAAGCTGCTCGGCATCACCAAGAGGAGCCGTGTGGGGGATGTGGATGGCATCGAGCTGCGCGTGCACCCGACGCTGATCCCGGCAAAGCGCCTGATCGCCAACGTCGAGGGCGTGATGAATGCCGTGCTGGTGAACGGCGACGCCGTCGGCGCCACCCTTTATTACGGCGCGGGCGCGGGCTCGCTGCCGACCGCTTCGGCCGTGGTGGCCGATCTCGTCGACATCACGCGCCTGCACACCGCCGATCCTGAGCATCGCGTGCCGCACCTTGCCTTCCAGCCGGACCAGCTGGCCGCCATCCGCATCCTGCCCATGGACGAAGTCACCACTTCCTACTACCTGCGCATGCGCGTGGTGGACCGCCCCGGCGTGCTGGCCGACATCACGCGCATTCTCGCCGACGGGCAGATTTCCATCGATGCCATGGTGCAGAAGGAGCCGTCCGAGGGCGAGGAACAGGTGGACATCATCATGCTCACGCATGCCACCCCCGAGAAGGCGATCAACGCCGCCATCACGCGCATCGAAGGGCTGCCCGTGGTCACCGGCACGGTGACGCGCATCCGCCTTGAAGAGCTCAAGTGAAGTACATCAGCACCCGCGGCCCCGCCGCGCGAGGTAAGGGCGACGCGGCGGCCAGCGGTGCCAAGCCGTTCTGCGACATCCTGCTCGAGGGGCTGGCGCCAGATGGCGGCCTCGCCGTGCCGCAGGCCTACCCCCGGCTGGACGCCGCCGACCTGCGCCGGTTGCGCCCGCTCGGCTACCGCGACCTCGCCTTCGAGATACTGTCGCTCTACATCGACGACATTGCGCCCGCGGACCTGCGCGCCATCGTCGATCCCACCTACACGAAGGCGACGTTCCGCAGCGACGACATTACGCCGCTCAAGCTGCTGGAGCCAGGCCTCGCGCTGCTGCAGCTCTCGCACGGCCCGACGCTGGCCTTCAAGGACGTGGCCATGCAGCTGCTCGGCAACCTGTTCGAGCACGTGCTCGGCCGGCGCGGCGAGTCGCTCAACATCCTCGGCGCGACCTCGGGCGATACCGGCTCGGCCGCCGAGTACGCCATGCGCGGCAAGAAGAACGTGCGCGTGTTCATGCTCTCGCCGCTCGGCAAGATGAGCCCGTTCCAGGCGGCGCAGATGTACTCGCTGCAGGATCCCAACATCTTCAACATCGCCGTGCGCGGCGTATTCGACGAGGCCCAGGACATCGTCAAGGCGGTGTCCAACGACCTCGACTTCAAGGCGAAGTACCGCATCGGCTCGGTGAACTCCATCAACTGGGCGCGCCTGGTGGCGCAGGTGGTGTACTACTTCAAGGGCTACTTCGCGGCCACCAAGGGCGAGGGGGAGGAAGTGTCGTTCTCGGTTCCGACCGGCAATTTCGGCAACATCTTCGCCGGCTACATCGCAAGGAGGATGGGCCTGCCGGTCCGCCGGCTGGTCCTCGCCACCAACGAGAACAACGTGCTGGAGGAATTCTTTGACTCGGGCGCCTATCGCGTCAGGAAGTCGAGCGAGGTGTTCGAGACCTCGAGCCCGTCGATGGACATCTCCAAGGCCTCCAATTTCGAGCGCTACATGCACGACATCGTCGGCGGAGACGGCGCCCGGGTGCGCGAGCTGTGGGCGCAGGTGGACCACAGCGGGCAGTTCGACCTCGCCGGCACGCCGCTCTTCGAGCGTGTGCGCGCGAGCGGCTTCGTGGCCGGCCACAGCACGCACTCCGACCGTGTCGCCACCATCCGCGACATCGAGGCGCGCTTCGGCTATGTCGTCGATACACACACCGCCGACGGCATCAAGGTGGGGCTTGCGCACCGCGAACCGGGCGTTCCGCTGGTCTGCCTGGAGACGGCGCTGGCGGCCAAGTTCGACGCGGCGGTGCGTGAAGCCGTCGGCCGGTCCCCGGATCGGCCTGCCGGCTACGAGAACATCGAGCGCCTGCCGCAGCGTTGCGAGGTCATGGACGCCGATGCGGAGGCCATCAAGGCCTTCATCGCGGCCCGGGTGTCATGAGGACAGGGGCATGAGCACGCTGCTCACCACCGAAAAGAACGTGCTCGGCGGCGAGCTGCACGCCTGCAGCTATTCGCCGCTGACCGGCTATTTCCGCGACGGCTGCTGCGCGACGCAGGGGCATGCCGAGGTGGCGCACCTGGTCTGCATCAAGGCCACGCGCGAGTTCCTCGAATTCAGCGTTGCGCAGGGCAACGACCTCGTCACGCCGCTGCCGGAGATGCGCTTTCGCGGACTCAGCCCAGGAGACCGCTGGTGCCTGCACGTGCTGCGCTGGGTGCAGGCCTGGCAGGCGGGCAGGGCGCCGGCGGTCGTCCTCGAGGCCACGCACCAGAATGTGCTGCGTTATGTATCGCTGGCCGTGCTCAGGGCGCACGCCAACGATCCCGAATGATGCCGGATGACGCCGGATGAAGCCGCCGGCCCGCGCTGACGTATCGTCTGCTTGCCGGCGGCAGCGGGGACATGCCTGAATTCCTGCGCGCGCTGCGCCATCCCCAGTTCAGGACCTTCTTCATCGGCCAGTTGTGCGGCGCTATGGGCAGCTGGGTGCAGCTCGTCGCCATGGGCTGGCTGACCTACCGAATCACCGGATCGGTATTCATGCTCGGCGTAGTGGGCTTTGCCGGGCAGATCGCGCTGTTCTTCCTGGCGCCCGTCGGCGGCATGCTGGCCGACCGCTTCGACCGCCGCCGCATGATGATGATCAACCAGGTGCTGGTGGCCTGCCAGGCGCTGGCGCTGGCGCTGCTCACCTATACCGATACGATCGAGGCCTGGCACCTGGTCGCGTTGTCGCTCATCCTCGGCGCCTTCTATGCCTTCGATGCGCCGATAAGACAGGCTGTCCCGATCCAGCTGGTGCGCGACGGCCGCGACCTGCCCAATGCCATCGCGCTGGTGGCCATCACCACCAACACCGCGCGCCTGGTCGGGCCCTCGGTCGGCGGCGTGCTGGTGGCGCTGGTCGGCGAGGCCGGCTGCTTCATGGTCAATGGCGCGGCCTATCTCATGACCTTCCTGTCAATAAGCGTGTTGCGGCTGGCCCCCGCACCGGCGCGGGTCAACGACTCGCCGCTGCAGGCCATTGGCGCAGGGATGGCCTACGCGGCAGACACGCCGACCATCCGCCTGATGCTGCTGTTCTCCGCGGCCGTGGCTTTCTTTGCCACCGCCTACCTGACGCTGATGCCTTACTTTACACGCGAGGTCTATGGCGCCGGCCCGGAACTTCTCGGCCTGCTGCTCGGGGCGGCGGGCATGGGTTCGCTGGCCGGCAGCTTCTACCTGGCCACATGGAATAGCCTGCACCGCCTGCCGCGCAGCGTGGCGATCGCAGTGGCGGTGGCGGGCGCCGCGCTGGCCTGCTTTCCGCTCACGGCGGCGCCTGCGGCGGGTGCCGCGGTGCTGGTGATGGTCGGTTTCGGTGTGGTGTTCTGCGCAGGCGGCGCCAACACGCTGCTGCAGCACCTCGTGCGCGAAGACATGCGCGGGCGGGTGATGTCGCTGTTCGTGATGTGCTACTACGGCGTCATGCCCCTGGGAAGCCTCGCCACGGGCACCCTGGCCGAGCTCTTCGGCGCCAAGTCCACGCTGGTGGTCTTCGGGGTGATCACGGCGCTGGTCGCCGCGCTGATGTACCGCACTGCGCGGCGGCTGAACTGGCGCGAGGCGGCGACGTAGGCTGGAGCCGGGTCCGCCGCCGGATTCAGGGCGTATTCGCGACGACCAGGCCCAGCGCAATCGCGCCCGGCAGCGCCTGCACCCACAGGATCTTGCGGCTCACAGTGGCGGCGCCGAACACGCCGGCGAAAATGACGCAGCCGAGGAAGAACTGCTCGAGCGCGACATCGCCGAGCACCGCGCCCCAGATCAGCCCCGCGGCGAGGAAGCCGTTGTAGAGGCCCTGGTTGGCAGCCAGCGACTTGGAGGCCTCGGCAAACTCCTTCGTAAGGCCGAAGGTGCGCCGGCCCAGCGGCCGCGTCCACAGGAACATCTCCAGCACGAGGAACCACAGGTGCAGGAGCGCGACCAGGATGACGGCGGCATCGGCGAGGAGGTTCATGATTTTTCCGGTCTGTCCCTGTTGCAGGCCTTGGTGCCGACAGGTCGCGGCACCGCAACCCTATCACAGCGGCCGCCGCAGCAGCTGCGCGGTGCGCGCCGGTGGGAGGGACGCCGAGCGCCGCGGGCAGGCGGCGCCGCTCGCGGCGAGGTCCGCCGCAACGCGCCGGCGGCAAAGTCGCGCATAATTGTCCGACCATGAAACCCATCGCCACGCGCCTGCCTTCGCTGGGTCTCGCAGCCGTCCTGATTTTCGCGACATCCAGCGTCACCCGCGCGGATGCGGTGAACCGCTATGCGCAGGGCGGGCCGCACGCGGTGCGCGTAGCCAACGACGCGTGGCGCGACGCGGCGCGTGATCGCAGCGTGGCGGTGAGGATGTACGTCCCGCAGGGCGACGGCCGCTTTCCGGTGATCCTGTTCTCGCACGGCCTCGGCGGTTCGCGCGGCGGCGGCTCGACGTGGGGATCGCACTGGGCCAGCCACGGTTTCGTCAGCGTGCACCTGCAGCATCCGGGCAGCGACGAGTCGCTGTGGCGGGGGCGCGATCCCGGCGACGCGCGCAGGGCGCTGCGCGCCGCCATGTCGGGGCGCGAGTTTCTCGAGCGCAACGCCGATTTGGCCTTCGTCATCGACGAACTGGTACGCCGGCGCGCCGCCGGGGATGTCTCGTTCCGGAGCGCGGATGTGGCCCGCATCGGCATGAGCGGGCATTCGTACGGGACACGCACCACGCTCGCGCTTGTCGGGGAGCACATCGGGGTGCTCGGATCGAACCCGGAGCGGCGCATCGCTGCGGCCATCGCATTCAGTCCGGCCGCGGCCGGCCCCGATGCCGATTACGCCATGCGCTTCGGCCCCATCGCCATCCCGTTCCTGAGCATCACGGGCACCGCCGACGACGACGTGGTCGGCAACGGCAGCACGCCGGAGAACCGGTTGCTGCCCTTCGCGCACATGCGCCCGTCCGGAAAGCACTTGCTGGTGATGCGCGAGGGCGACCACATGGTGTTCAACGGCGTGCCGCGCCTGTCGCGGCTTGATCCCGTGCGCGAGGAAATCATCTTCCGCTTCGCGAAGGCGGCCAGCACGGCCTTCTAGAAGGCCTACCTGCAGGGCGACGCGGCCGCCGGCACGTGGTTGTCGAACGAGGGGCTGGCACGCGAACTGGGGGCAGAGGGGGTATTTCGCAGCAAGTAGGCGTGGCGCGGCGTCGGCCGTCCCGCAGTGCCAATCGAGGAAGGGGCAGGCAATGAAGATCGAGGGTTCAGCGTTCGTGGTGACCGGTGGCGCGTCGGGGCTGGGGCATGCGACCGCGACGCAGTTGGTCGCGCATGGAGGCAGGGTGGTGATAGCCGATGTCAACGAAGAGGTCGGCAAGAGAGCGGCCGGCGAACTTGGCGGCAACGCCCGCTTCATCCGCACCGATGTCTGCGACGAGGCATCCGCCCGCGCGGCGATCGGCCTCGCCCGAAGCGCCTTCGGTGGCCTGCACGGGCTGGTGAACTGCGCCGGAATTTTCCCGGCCGAAGCCGTCCTCGGCAAGGGCGGCGTGCATCGTCTGGACGTATTTTCCCGTGTGCTGCAGGTCAATGTGGTGGGCACCTTCAACATGCTGCGCCTGGCGGCCGAGGCCATGAGCCAGGGAGATCCAAACGAGGAGGGCGAGCGCGGGGTAATCGTCAACACCGCGTCGGCGGCCGCCTTCGAGGGCCAGATCGGGCAGGCGGCCTACGCGGCTTCCAAGGGAAGCGTCGTCAGCATGACGCTGCCCGTTGCACGCGAACTTGCCCGCTTCGGCATCCGTGTCATGACCATCGCACCCGGAGTTTTCGGGACGCCAGCGTTGTTCGCGGTACCCAAGGAACTGCAGGAAGCGCTGATCAAGCCGATTCCGTTTCCGCCGCGCTTTGGCCGGCCGTCGGAATTTGCCCAGCTCGTGCGGCAGATTTTCGAGAACCCGATGCTGAATGGCGCCACCATCCGCCTCGACGCTGCCCTGCGAATGGGGCCGAAGTAGGCGGGGCGTTGCGCTCTGCCGCGCTCTCAGTGAGCGGCAGGCGCGTCCGGCGCGCCTGAAGGCGTGATGCTGAACGGCACGGCGGCGCCCGGATGGAGCCTGCCGCGCACCCAGCGCACCCAGGGTGACCCCCACACCTCGACGCGGGTGAACCCGGCGAGCGTTGCGCCGGTGGCGGCGTCGCGCAGCGGCTGGTCGAGCTGGAAGCGGTGCGAGTCGCCGTGCACGAGCAGCACCGGCCGGCCGAGGCGCTTGACCAGCGCTCGCAGCGAGGCGCGGAAATCGGCAAATCCGTCGTAGGCACCGGGCCGCTTCATCTTCAGCCAGCTTTCCTCGAAATCCGGGTTGGCATGGATGAGGATGACCAGGCCGGCAAGCCTGCGCTCGGCCACGCGCTGCTCGGCCTGCGCCAGCCAGTCGTTGACAGCGGCCATGCGCTGCCGGTACTCGTCGGTGACGGCGCGGCGGCCGCCGAGGTTGTTGTTGCCGCCCTGCACGCTGAGGGTGACGAACTGCACGCCACCGGCCTCCCAGCGCATGTGTTCGCGAAATTCCGCGTACTCGCCTGTTGGCCGCTCCACCGGTATGCGGCGGGCGCCGAGGCTTTCGCCGCCGGCGTGGAACAGCTCGCGGAACTTCGCCAGCCGCTCCATGGGCTGCATGCCGCCGCGGCGGCAGTCGGCCCAGTCGTTATCGCCGGGAATGATCACCACCGGGTGGCGGATGCGCTGCAGCTGGGCCTTGCGTGCCTCGAACCATTCGTCGGTGCAGGGCCCGCGGCCGCTGGTGATGTCGCCGACATGCACGACGAAGGCGAGCTCCTCGCGGTTGAGCTCGTCGATGAGGGCGTCGAGCCGCACCGCTTCTGCGGCGCTGTAGGGCGTGTCGCCCATGAGTCCGAAAGCGATGCCCTTGTCGACCGGGCGAGGCGGCGCCGCGGTGCAGCCGGCGAGCAGGGCCAGCGCGATCGGCAGCAGCACCAGGTTAAGAATGCATTTCATGACAAATTAAGGATAAAGTCTGCACTGAAATTACCATGATCAATGAATTACTGCCACGGCATCCGTACGCGGCTAGAGCTTCTTCAGGCGGTAGAGCAGGTCGAGCGCCTCGCGCGGGGTGAGTTCGTCCGGGTTCAGCTGGCCGAGCGCCTCGCGCAGCGGGTCGGCCTCGCCAGCGGCAGTACCGTGTGCATCCGGTGCCGCGCTGGCACCGGCGCCGGCGAAGAGGTCCTCCTGCCCGCCTTGCTTGAGGCTGGCGTCCTCGAGCATCTGCAGGTACCTGCGGGCATTCTTCAGCACCGTTTTCGGTACGCCGGCCAGCGCGGCCACCTGCAGGCCGTAGCTCTGGCTGGCGGGGCCTTCCTCGACCGCGTGCAGGAACACGATGCTGTCCCTGTGCTCGACGGCGTCGAGATGGATGTTGGCCGCCTCGCGGTAATCGACGGCAAGGCGCGTGAGCTCGAAGTAGTGCGTGGCGAAGAGGGCGTGGCAGCGGTTCTTCTCCAGCAGGTGGCGCGCGATGGCCCAGGCCAGCGCCAGCCCGTCGAAGGTCGAGGTGCCGCGGCCGACCTCGTCCATCAGCACCAGGCTGCGTTCGGTGGCGGCGTGCAGGATGTTGGCCGACTCGGTCATCTCGACCATGAAGGTCGAGCGGCCTCCGGCGAGGTCGTCGGCCGCGCCGATGCGCGTGAAGATCTGGTCCACCGGGCCGATGCGCGCGGCACGCGCCGGCACGAACGCGCCGACATGCGCGAGCAGCACGATGAGGGCCACCTGGCGCATGTAGGTGGACTTGCCGCCCATGTTGGGGCCGGTGATGAGCAGCAGCCTGCGCGCCGGGCCGAGCCGGCAGTCGTTGGCGATGAACTGCTCGATCTGGCCTTCCACCACCGGGTGGCGGCCGCCCTCGATGTCGAGGCCGGGCGCATCGTCGAAGCGCGGCCGGCAGTAGTTGCGCCGCGAGGCAACGCGGGCCAAGCAGGCCAGCACGTCGGCCTGTGCCAGCGCCCGCGCGATGGCCTGCAGGCGCGAGACGTGCCCGCCGAGCAGCTCCAGCAATTCGTCGTACAGCGTCTTCTCCAGCGCCAGCGCACGGTCGCTGGCCGACAGCGCCCTGTCCTCGAAGGCCTTCAGCTCCGGGGTGATATAGCGCTCGGCGTTCTTCAGCGTCTGGCGTCGGCGGTAGTCGTCGGGCACCCTGGCCGCATGCGCGTTGGTGATCTCGATGTAGTAGCCGTGGACACGGTTGTACTCGACCTTGAGGTT
>VGIE01000029.1 GCA_016867955.1 Betaproteobacteria bacterium | reverse complement strand
CTTTGCCGGCGTGTTTCTCGGCGGCCTGACCAGCATGGCGGGCGCCGTCATCGGCGGCTTCACCATCGGCGTGCTCGACAACGTCGCCGGCCGCTACATCTCGGCCAGCTATCGCGACACCATGGTATTCGCCATCATCGTCCTGGTGCTCTTCATCCGCCCCGCGGGCGTGCTCGGCGCCGGCCGCAAAGAGCGCGTATGAGCCTCGCCAACGCGCGTCGCCTGGCCATCGTCGTCGTGGGCATCGCCCTGGCGGTGATCGTCGGCCCCTATCGCATCGTCGGCGACTACACGCAGTTTATCGTCGCCGCGCTGTGCTTCTACTTCATCGCCGTGCTGTCGGTGAACATGCTGGCGGGGCTGTGCGGCATCTGGTCGCTCGGTCACACCGCCTACATGGCCATCGGCGCCTACATGGCAGCCAACCTGACCAAGTTCGGCGTTCCGGTCGAGGTCATCGTCCTCGCCTCGGTGGCGCTGAGCTTCGTCATCGGCTACATCCTCGGTCTCAGCGCCGGCCGCTTCTCGGTGCTGTATTTCGGCCTGCTGACCATGGCGCTGGCGCTGGCTGGCACCGAGGTGATCGGCCACTGGACGGCGGTCACCGGCGGCGACGACGGCATGAAGGTGGGCCGCGCCATCACGCTGTTCTGGCCGCAGCCCATCGAGACCAAGAATGCCGCCATGATCTGCGTGCTGCTGGCCACGCTCGCCTACCTGATCAGCGAGGCGGTGAGCAACAGCCAGCTCGGCCGACGCTGGCTGGCCGTCAAGGGCCAGCGTATCGCCTCGATGGCCATCGGCCTCAGGCCCCATGTGGAGAATGCCACCGCCTTCGGCCTGAGTTCGGCCATCGCCTCGCTGTCGGGCATCGGCATGGCCTTCTCCATGGCCTACATCGACCCGGTGGCCTTCAGCCTCGACTCGGGGGTGACGCTGATCGTGGGCACGGTGGTGGGCGGCATCGGCAGCACGCTGGGCGCGGTCATCGGCTCGGCGTTCATCACCGCGGTGCCCGAGCTGGCCCGCGATGCGCAGGCCATCGCCAACTTCGTCTACGGCGGCGCCATGATTGCCGTGCTGCTGTTCCTCGGCGAGGGCATCGTCCCGGCGGTCCGCCGCCGCATCCGCCACTGGAAGGGGCGCGACCGGGTCAGTGCCAACGTGCCACGCCAGGCGGTGGATGCCGAGGCGATGAAAAAGCTGGTCTCCGAGCTGATGCCGCCGGCGAAGCACACCCTCAGCCTGAAGGCCGCGTCGGTGCAGTTCTCCGGACTGAAGGCACTGGACGACGTGTCCTTCGACATCCCGCCGGGCACCGCCGTGGGACTGATCGGCCCAAACGGTGCAGGCAAGACGAGCCTGCTGAACGTGCTGAGCGGCTTCTACAAGCCGCTGGAGACGACATCGGTGACGCTGGGCGACGCGAATATCCTCGCCCTGGCGCCCTCGGGACGCGCGGCGCTGGGCATGGGACGCACCTTCCAGCACGCCGAACTCTTCCCCGAGCTGACGCTGCGGCAGACGCTGCTCACGGTGGCTTCGCTCGGACGACCATTGCGGCGCGCCGGCAACATCGCCCTCAACGAGCCGGCAGCGGTGGCCGAGCGCATCATCCAGGGACTGGGACTGGGCCCCTATGCCGACTACCTGCCGCCCGAACTGCCGTTCGGGGTGCAGAAAGTGGCCGACATCGGGCGCGTGCTGGCCATCGGGGCGTCGGTGGTATCGATGGACGAGCCCTTCTCCGGTCTCGATGAGCACGAGCGCTCCGAGCTGCGTGCCATCCTGCGCGGCATGCGCAGCGCGGGTGTCTCCATCCTCATCATCGACCATGCCGTGCAGGAAGTGCTCGACCTCGCCGACAAGGTGGTCGTGCTCGACTTCGGGCGCATGCTCGCGGCGGGCGACCCCGAAACGATCCGGCGCGACCCGGAGGTCATGAAGGCGTACTTCGGATCGTCGCATCACATCGGGGAGCCGGCCAATGGCTGAAACAGCGAACGCAGACGCAAGAACACTCGGCGGCGCCGTCGCCGTGACCGACATCGTCCACCGCTACGCCGGTGTGCTGGCCCTCAACGGCATTTCGCTGGACGTGCAACCGGGCACCTTCACGGCCGTCCTCGGGCCCAATGGCGCCGGCAAGTCGACGCTGGCGCAGATCCTCTGCGGCGTGCTCCGCCCAACGCGGGGCGCGGTCTGCGTCGACGGGGTGCCGCGGGTCAAGCGTTCACGGCGCGCCTTCGTAGAGGACGGCGTGGTGCTGGTGCCGGAGGGCCGACGCCTGTTCGGACAGTTGTCGGTGCGGGAAAACCTGCTGCTCGGCGCCTACGGGGCCCGCTGCAAGGGCGCCGAAATGCTGCAGCGCCTCGAGCGCGCCCTGGAGCTGATGCCGCGCGCCGTCCAGGAAGGCCAGGAGCGCGCCGCCGCGACCCTCTCGGGCGGCGAGCAGCAGATGCTCGCCGTCGGCCGCGCCATCATGGCCGCCCCCCGCACCATCGTCCTGGACGAGCCCTCGCTCGGCCTCGCCCCGATCCTGGTCGACCTGATCTACAATATGCTCGGCAAATTGCACCAGAACGGCGTCACGGTGGTGGTGATCGAACAGATCGCGGCGCATGCCATGCGCTATGCCAAGTCGCTGACCGTGCTGGATCGAGGCAGCATCGTGTATTCGGGCTCGGCGACGGATGCCGCCGCGGAGGAGGCACTCAAGGTCGGCTATCTCGGGCACGCGACCTGACTGGTTGGACGCAAGTTTGGCTGCTAAATCAACGCAAAGGAGGAAGACGATGAACACAACAGAGAAGTCACGAAGGGCGCTGCTGCTTGGCGCAATGGCAACCTGCGGTGCCATGCTCACGGGCATCTCCACCGCATGGGCGCAGCAGGGCCCAGGTGTAACCGACAAGGAAATCAAGTTCGGCACGTGGATGCCGCTGACCGGTCCCATCGCCGCCTACGGCGTGCCGCAGCGTGCCGGCATCGAAGCCTATCTCAAGATGATCAACGACCGCGGCGGCATCAAGGGCCGCAAGTTCGAGCTGGTGGTTGAGGACAACGCGTTCAACCCGCAACGCACGGTGGCCGCGGCGCGCAAGCTCATCACCCGCGACGAAGTGCTGGCGCTGCTGGTGCCGAACGGCACGGCGCAGTCCGCGGCCACCTTCGACTACGTGCTGGGCGAGGCCAAGGTGCCGCTGCTCAACCCCTATGCGGGCGCCGGCGACTGGTACACGCCGCCAAGAGCCAACCTCTATGGCGCCCTGGTGCTGTATGAGAACCAGGCTCGCGCACTGGGTCGCTGGGCTGCCAAGGAAGGCCACAAGAACATCGTCGTGATCCACTCGGCGCTTGCCGCATTCGAGAACGTGGCCGTCAACGTCCTCCCCGGCGCCAAGTCGGTCCGTGCCGATGCGACCGTGGAACGCTTTCCCACCAAGTTCGACACCCAGGACTACGGCCCGATCGCGCTCGAAATCGCCCGCAAGAAGCCCGATGCGCTCGTCTATATCCTGGCGCAACCGGAAATCATCCGCATCGGCAAGGAGTTCCACGCGCAAGGGGTGAAGGTGCCGCAATACACCTACTCGCCTTCGGTGGCCAATTCCATGCTGGAGCTGGGCGGAGCGGCACTCGAAGGGATCCGCTCGGTTTCCTACACGCAGCCGGTGACCCTCGAAACGGCGCCGGTCAGGGAGTACCGCGACGCGCTGGCCAAGTATTTCCCGAACGAGAAGCCGGATTATGTGTCCCTGACTAGCTTTGCGCTGACCAAGATCGTCGTGGAGGCGATCAATCGCATCAACGGCCCCATCAACCGCACCTCGCTGACCAACGCATTGGAGAGCATGAAGAGCTACGACACCGGCATCATGCCCGCCGTTTCATACGGGCCCGACCGGCATCTGGGTGCCACTGTGGTGCAACGCGTGACGGCCCAGAACGGCCGCTGGGTTTCCGTGGGCGCCCCCATCGATACCGAGAAGAACTGGTAGACGATCGTTTGTTTTTGCCGTCGACAGAAGGCCGCACCGTGGCACGGTGCGGCCTTCTTCTTTTGCAGTCACGATTCGGGGAGCACACAGTGAAGACATTGAAGGGCAAGGTGGTGCTGGTCACGGGCGGCGCATCGGGCATCGGCCTCGCGGCGGTGCAGCGATTCGCCGCAGAAGGGTGCAAGGTCGCCATCGCCGACCTCAACCGGCGCGCCGCGGCGGAGGCCGCCGCCGCGCTCGCCCGCGAGGGCGTCACAGCGCGCGCCTATGCGCTCGACGTGCGGCGCGAAGCGTCGTGGGTGAAGGTCATCGCGCAGATCGAGAAGCAGCTGGGGCCGCTGCACGTGGTGGTCAACAACGCCGGCATCGGCAGCCCCGTGCCGCTGCTGCAAACCACGCTCGAATTCTGGCGCAAGATCACCGCGGTCAACCTCGACGGCGTGTTCCTCGGCACCAAGCACGGCGTGGCTGCGCTGGCCAAGAACGGCGGCGGGGCCATCGTCAACATCTCCTCGATCCGTGGCGTGGCAGGCTCGCCGGGCAGCAGCGCCTACTGCGCCTCGAAGGCCGGCGTGCGGCTGCTGAGCAAGACGGCGGCGCTGGAATGCGCTGCGGCGAAGAATCGCGTGCGGATCAACTGCGTGCTGCCGGGATTCGTCGAGACGCCGCTGGTGGCCAAGCACGTGCCGCCGGCCGGACGCCGCCGCAACACCCGCGCGACGCCGATGTCGCGCTTCGCCCGGCCCGGGGAAATCGCCGACGCCATCCACTTCCTCTCCTCGCCGCAGTCGAGCTTCGTCACCGGCACCGACCTGCTGGTGGACGGCGGCTACATGGCTTAGTAGGCACGGAGACAGCGGTTACCGGCACCGCGGTTGCCGGAACCGTGGTTGCCGGAATTACGCGTCCGGCGCTTCTGGCACGCGGGATCCGGTGCCGGAGCAGCCCGCGCCCAGTGGCGCGGTCAGCGAACGCCGGGCCGCATGCGCTTGCCGGGAGGGGCTGCGGGCGGCACGGCCAGCGTCTCCGCGGTCCATGTGCGCGCATGCAGGCGGTAGGCGATACGCCAGCCGCGCGGCGTGCGCACCCATTCGTCCTTGTAGCGCAGGCCACGCGAGATCACCGTGCCGGCCCCGCCGTTGCTGCGCTCGCTCATCAGGAACACCACGGCATGCGTGTCGCTGACCGCCGTGTCGCCTCGCACGCGGATGCGCACGCTCGAGGCGAAATGATTGCTCGAGGAGATCGAACCGCCGCGCAAGGTGTTCTCCAGCCCCCTGGCCGTGCCCTTCCAGCCGTCGTAGCGCACCAGGCCGCCGGAGAAATCGTAGCGGACGTCCTCGGTGAACACGCGCCCCAGTCCGTTCAGGGTGCGGCTGTCGACGCAGTGGAAATAGTCGTCGATCACCGACCGGATGGCGGCCTCGTCGAGCAGGCGACGCAGCGCACGGCGCTCGCCGGCCGACAAGCTGCCAGTTTCCCCGGTCTTTGCCCGTGCGGTGCCGGCACTGCGACCGCGTGCCTTCGATGACTGCCGTGTTGCCATGGTCCACCCTCCCGTATCGGATTCTTTGCCGTGCCGGGGGCCCAGAACGGCGGTTACACTTGATAATAATAAGTCAGCTTAAATAGAACTGACGCCTAATTATCACTCCAACAGATAACAATCAGCGGAGAAATGCCATCACCCAATCCGGCGTCACGCCGCGGCTGCCGATAGAATGCCGCCCACCATGGCGATCATCGCGACCATGGCCAATACGGAGAAGCGCATGAGCGAGGCCGCCCCGGGACAACGGCTGGGGATTCTGACAGGATCATGGCCGCTCGGCATGCCGCCCGACGGCGGCTTCTACCGGGATCTCGCCCGGCAGGTCGAGGACCTCGGCTACGACCTGCTGTTCCATGGCGACCACCTGTTCATGTACAATCCCAACCCCGACGCGCTGATGGTGCTCTCGCACATGGCCGCCTGCACGCGGCGGGTGCTGCTCGGCACCGGCGTGCTGCTGCCGGCCCTGCGCGAACCCGCAGTCATGGCCAAGCAGATCGCGACGCTGGACTATCTCGCGGGCGGCCGCCTCGTGCTGGGCGTGGGCGTCGGAGGCGAGGTGGAACAGGAATGGGCGGCCATGCAGGTGCCGCGCGAGACGCGCGGAGCGCGTACCGATGAATACCTCGAGCTGATGCGACAACTGTGGTCGGGCGAAACGGTCGCCCACCAGGGTCGCTTCAGGAGCGTCGCGGGTGTGCGCGGCACACCATCCCCGTACCAGCCGGGTGGCCCTCCGGTCTGGGTCGGCGGGCGCGGCGGGGCGTCGCTCAGGCGCGCGACGCGCCACCAGGGCTGGATTCCCTATGCGATGTCGCCGCGGCGCGTGCGCGAAGGCGTCACCGCCCTCAAGGCCATGATGGGCGCGCCGCCCGCGCACTTTCGGATCGGCTATGTGCTGTTCGCCTATGTCGACGAGGACGAGGCGCACGCCAAGGAGATGGCAGGCCGCGTGCTCGGGAAGCGCTATGCGCAGGATTTCGACAAGCTGCTCGGGCCGATCTGCGCCATCGGCACGCCTGCGCAGGTCGCCGCGCGCGTGCAGGAATATCGCGAAGCGGGCGTGCAGGACATCATCATCATCCCTCAGGCCCCGGCCGAGGAATACCCGCAGCAGATCGAACGCCTCGCCCGCGTGCTGGGTGTCAGGGCGCCACGAGCGCACCCGCAATGAGCGCCCCGCAGGCACCGCTGGCCGGCGTGCGCGTCCTCGACTTCGGCATGAACATCGCCGGCCCCTATGCGGCCAGCGTCTTGGCGGACTTCGGCGCCGAGGTCGTCAAGGTGGAGCCTCCCGAGGGCGATGCGGCGCGCGGCTTCGAGCCGAAGGCAGGCGGCATTTCCGCGCTGTTCGCCGCCATGAACCACAAGCGGCGTTACCTCGGCATCGACCTCAAGCGGCCGCAGGCGCGGCCCGTCATCGAACGCCTCATCGCGGGTGCGGACGTGCTGATCCAGAACCTGCGGCAGGGTCGCGCGGAGAAGCTGGGGATCGACGCCGGAGCCTGCCACGCGCGCAATCCGCGGCTTGTGCACGCCTCCATCGAGGCGTTCTACCCGCATGAAGGCGAACGGCCGGGCTACGACCTCATGGTCCAGGCCGAGTCCGGCATGATGGCCATGACGGGCCACGCCGGCGGCCCGCCGGCGCGCATGCCATCGGCCGCGATCGACCACGTCACCGGACTGTGGACGGCGACGGCGGTGCTGGCGGCGATGGCAGGCCCGCGCGACCGCGTCGTGATCAAGATCGCCATGCTCGACGTGGCGATGGGACTGCTGAACGATCGCGTCGCCAACTTCCTCGTCGACGGCCAGGAGCCACAGCGCATGGGCTCGGCCACCACGCTCACGACGGCGCACCAAGCCTACCCCACCGCCGACGGCCACATCCTGATCGGCGCACCCAGCGACGGCTTCTTTGCCAAGCTGCGCCAGGTGCTCGGCGCGCCGGTCGAGGGCGACGCACGATTCGACTCGCAGTCGGGTCGCCTCGCGCTGCGCGCCGAATTGGACGCCGCGATCTGCGGCGTGCTCGCCCGCGACGGTACGCAGGCCTGGTACGACCGGCTGAGCGCAGCGGGCATTCCGGTTGCAGTGGTCCGGCCGCTTTCCTCGGCCATCGCCCGGCACGCGCAGTACAGCGCGACCGGCCTTACGGCGCTGTCTTCATCAGGCCTGGGCATGCTGGCGCCACCGGTGCAAATGGCCGGCGTCACTGCGGCGACGGAGGCGCCGCACCGTATTGGCGCGGACTCCGAAGCGGTCCTGGACGAGCACGGTTTCGGCGCGGCCGAACGAGCGCGGCTGCGCGAAGCGGGCATCATCGTCTAGCTCGCGCTTGCCGGTAACAAACCCGGGCAAGCGGGGAGCCATCCGCCCGCCGGTCCGGGCACGCCCTACGGCAAGTCGGTAATGTCCCCCGGCAGCCCTTCATGGTGTGGACGCAGCGGGTGCGGCGGCTGCAACGGATCGCCCTGGACCGGCACGGTGCGCGCGAGGAACTCGATGACGGCACCACCAAAGACGTCGTTGCGATCCCCCGCCACCATGTGCCCCGCCCCTGTGACGTTGACGTACTCGGCGTGGGGACACAACTCGAGGAAGCTTCGCGCGCCGTCTTCGCTCAGCACGTCGGACAGGCCGCCACGCACCAGCAGCGTCGGCAGCTTCAGGTTGCGTGCGCAGGCTTCTAGTCGCGACTGCCGGCGCAGCATCACATCGCGGGTGGGCTGGAACTTCGGATCCCAGTGCCAGACATACTTGCCACGGGCATTCATGCGCAGGTTCTTTACCAGGCCCTGCAGGTTCTTCGGCGGTGTGCGGTGCGGCTGGTAGTTGCCGATGGCCTGTGCGACTTCCTCCAGCGAATCGAACCCCTCGGGTTTTTGCAGCATGAAGGCGCGGATCTTGTCCACGCCTTCGGACTCGATGCGCGGGGCGATGTCCACCAGCACCAGCGCGGTGGCGTCGACATGCTCCTCGCCCGCCGCCACCAGGCTGGTGCCACCCCCCATGGATGCCCCCACCAGCACCGGCCGCGTGCCACCCAGCGCGGCGATGACGCGCACCAGGTCCTCTACCATGACGTTCTGGCCGTAACTCCCGTCGGCCGCCCAATCCGAGTCGCCGTGCCCGCGCGCATCGAAGGCCACCGCGCGATAGCCCGCGGCGCCGAGCCTCTCCCCAGCGCCCTTCCAGGCATGTCGCGTCTGCCCGCCGCCATGCTGCAGCAGCACCAGCGGGCCCTTCGGGTCGCCCCAGGAGTCGCCGGCGATCTTCAACCCGCCCGCGCCGGGCCAGAAATGCATCGGCTCGGGGGTTCCCGGCAGCCTGGTGATGGAACTCATCGTTTGCTTCCTTGTGTGTCGTCGATCACTGAAGGTTCAGGGTCCTGCATGGCGAGTGTTCGACGCAGTCGGAGCATCGCGCGCGCGAATAAAGTGAATTCGGCATTGCCTTATGCAATGACCCTGCCACGGTCAAAGCTAACACAGATAAACACGTGAAAGGAT
Source organism: Betaproteobacteria bacterium (assembly GCA_016867955.1). Classification (GTDB taxonomy): domain Bacteria; phylum Pseudomonadota; class Gammaproteobacteria; order Burkholderiales; family SG8-39; genus CAIYPG01. Next base: position 2,952 of record VGIE01000029.1, on the reverse strand, counting down.
TGCAGCCGCCGTGGCGGCCGACGTGCCGATCACCGATGCAGTACATTGCGTCCGGGATGCCGCCACCGGCCCCACTAACCGAGACGAACCAACAGGAGACGGTCATGCAGCAGATTCGCTTCGGCGCAACGGGACTCAAGGTCTCGCGCCTGTGCATGGGCACCATGACCTTCGGGCTGCAGTGCGAAGAGGCGCAATCCTTCGCCATCCTCGATGCGGCGGCGCACGGCGGCATCAGTTTCCTGGATACGGCTGACGCCTATCCGGTTGGCGGTTCGCTCGAGACCGTCGGACGCACCGAAGAAATCGTGGGCAAGTGGCTGCGTGGCAGGCGTAACCACTTCATCGTCGCCACCAAGTGCTTCGGCCGCATGGGCCCGGAACCCTGGAACCAGGGTAATTCACGCAAGCACATCCTCGACGCCATCGTGGCTTCCCTGCGCCGGCTGGGCACCGACTACGTGGACCTGTACCAGCTGCACCAGTACGACCCCGGCACGCCGATCGACGAGTCGCTGGAGGCGCTGGATACGATCGTGCGCAGCGGCAAGGTCCGCTACGTCGGATGCTCGAACTTCCTCGCGTACCGGGTGGCACGCGCGCTAGGCCGCAGCGAAGCGCTCTGCCTGCACAAGTTCGTGTCGGTGCAGCCGCGCTACAACCTGCTGTTCCGCCAGCCCGAGCGCGAGCTGCTGCCGCTGTGCGCCGAGGAGAACCTCGCGGTGATTCCCTACAACCCACTGGCGGGCGGCCTGCTCACCGCCAAGCATGACCGCAGCCGGCCGCCCGCGGCCGGCACGCGCTTTACCCTCGGCCGCGTGGCACAGCTGTATACCGAGCGCTACTGGAAGGAGCGCGAGTTCGACACGGTGGATGCGCTCGCGGACATCGCGCGCGACGCAGGCGTCGACTTGGCTACGCTCGCCGTTGCCTGGGTGCTGGCAAACCCCGCCATCACTGTGCCCATCATCGGGGCGAGCCGGCCGGAGCAGCTTCGCGCGAGTCTCGCCGCCGTGGAGTACGCACTCGATCCGGCACTGAAGGACAGACTCGATCAGCTCACGGCGGAGTACCGCATGGGCGATGCCGCGCGCTGACAGCTGCGTACGGTGCCGGGCCCGTGGCTGCGCGCGAAGTCCCGCGCAGAGTCCCGCGACAAAGGGCGGCGACGATGGGCCGTGTGAGGGGGACCGTGCCCTGCGCCCTCGTCAATCGCCCGCGGCCGGGCCGGCTGTCACGACTTCGGCGAACCCGGGTGCGGCAAATGCTCGATGAGCGTCTGCGAGTACCCGCCATCCACTTCAATCACCTGCCCGGTCACGTAGGCAGCGTCATCCGAGAGCAGGAAGGCAACGACCCTGCCGATATCGGCCGGCGCGCCGATGCGCCGCAGAGGCATCATCATGCGACGCTTTTCGTACAACTCGGGCACCGAGTACACCGCCTCGGCCATCGCCGTGCGGATCAGTCCCGGCGCGACGCCATTGACGCGCACGCCCAGCGGCCCCCATTCCTGCGCCGCCAGACACGTGAAGGCGGATACGCCGGCTTTGGACATGGAATAGAAGCCAGCTGTCGGCTGCGGGTTCTTCGCCGCGATCGACGAGATGTTCACGATCGCCCCTGCGGTCTGCTGCAGGTGCGGCAACGCGGCCTGCGACAACTGGATCATGGCCTTCAGGTTGACCTCGTAGACCAGGTCCAGGTCGGCCTCGGAGGTTTCGGCCAGCGGTGAGCGGCGGATGATGCCGGCATTGTTCACCAGCGCATGCAGCGCCCCCGCGATGCCGAAGGCCCGCTCCACCAGACCCTTCGGGTCCTTGCGGATGTCTCCCGGCAATGGCGTGCCGTTCACCGCGCGGGCGACCGCGTGCGCGGCGGGCTCGTTCACATCATTGACCAGCACATGCCAGCCGCGCTCACCCAGCACATGCGCGATGCCCTCGCCGATGCCGGCGCCACCGCCGGTAAGCAATATCGATTTCCTGATCACGACCGACCCCTTTCCCTTAGAGAATTCCCGGAAGCATGACGATCCGATGTCATGCGTTCCGAATGCTATCAACAATCCGCCGCTTCGCCTGTGCCGACGCATGCGATACGCCAATCGTCGCCTTGGCGACTCCGCATGCGCCGACCTGTGCTATTTTCGGCGGGCGCCACCGGTTGTCGGCAGTCGAGAGTTTAGCCGCAGCCTGCCGGTCTGCCGTCATTTTTCGGACGCCCTTCCCCTGGAGCCCCGCCCGTGAGCAAAGCCTTCCCAAAACTGTTCTCGCCCATCAAGATCGGCCGCGCCGAAATCCGCAACCGCATCGTGTTCGCCGGACACGGCTCGCGCTTCGTCGACTGGCACAGCTTTCACCTGAATGACCGGCAAGCGCACTATCTCGCCGAACGCGCCCGCGGCGGCGTCGGCATGATCATCCAGGGTTCCTCGATGGTGCATCCCACAGGATTGGGTGCCGCCGGCGTCAACGAGGTCTGGACCGACGAATCGATCCCGTCCTACGCGCATATCGCCAGCGCCGTGCACGAGGCTGGCGCGAAGATCTTCGGGCAGCTTTCGCACCTCGGCCGGCAGGGCCATGGCTTTGCCACGCATCGCGAACTGTGGGCGCCTTCGGCGATTCCCGACCCGGCCAGTCGCATAGTCCCGCACGCCATGGACCGGCGTGACATCGAGGAGCTCGTGGCCTGCTACCGCAGCGCGGCGCGGCGGCTGGCCACGGCGGGATTCGATGGCCTGGAGGTGTATCTGGCGCACGGCTACCTGCTGGCGGAGTTCCTCTCCCCCTTCAGCAACACGCGCGCCGACGAGTACGGCGGCTCGCTGGAGAACCGCTGCCGGCTGCCCTTGCGGGTGCTGGAGGCCGTGCGCGAGGAAGTTCCAGGACTGCCCGTCGGCATCCGCGTCAGTGCCGAGGAATTCGTCCCCGACGGCATCAACCCGGA